>NZ_CAKVVF010000026.1:0-13067 GCF_934833455.1 Oscillibacter sp. KLE 1728 | reverse complement strand
AACCGGGGCTTCTGCCCCACCCGGGACGGCGGCTGGGGCCACGCCGCCCATGCGGTCTCCATTTCCGGCTATATGGAGACCAGCAACCGGGAGACGCTGCTGCTGCCCCAGTGCGAAACTGTGGGCTGCCTGGAGCACATTGAGGAGATCACCGCTATGGACGGTGTAGACGGCATCTTTGTGGGGCCCTTTGACCTGTCCATTGCCCTGGGCCACCCCGGCGAGTTCAACGCACCGGTGGTCCATGACGCCATCCTGCGGGTCCAGGCGGCCTGCAAGCGCAGCGGCAAGCTCTCCATCATCTTTACCGGCAGTGCGGCAGCCAGCCGCCAGCGGTTTGCCGAGGGCTTTGACAGCGTTACCATGGGCATGGACTCCCTGTTCTATGTAGAGATGTACAAAAATCTGGTAGCGGACGTTTGGGGCAAGTAAGTCCCCGACGCAAAGAAACCCGGCGCGGATTTCCGCGCCGGGTCCCTTTTTATTCCGTCTCTTCCGGCTTCTGTTCCGCTGCGAACTCTCCCAGGCCAAAGTCCTTTTCCACACTGGCAGTATCCCGCTCCAGCATGGTCTCCATTACCCGGATGTCGCTGTCCACATCCATGGCGTCGGCCTTGTACAGCTCGTCCAGCTGGTGCTCAAAGCCCTTGATAATCAGGTCCATGGTGGACTCGATCCGGGCTTTGGCCTGGCGGAGGTTCTCCCCCTCCACCCCGGCAGCCTCAAACTCCGCGTAGGAGTCCAACAGCTTCTGGGTAGTAGGCAGGTAGTAGTTCAAGAAGGTATCGATCCGGTCTCGCTTCTTCGGGTCCTCCTCCACCGCCCGGAAGATCTTGGCGGTGATGGTCTCCAGCCGGTCGATCTTGGCAGAGAGTCCCGGGTCCGCGATGGCGTCGTTGGCCCGGCGGATCCTCCGCAGGATTCCGGAGCAGCCCTCCTCCGTCTCCTTGGGGGGCGGCGCCGCGGCCGCCTCCTCCTGCCGGCGCTTCTGTTTCAGGTCCGCGTCCGCCTGGCCGCTGCGGAAGAGATACCCCAGCTCCATGTTCAGATACGCCTCATCCCCGAAGTAGCCTTTATCGATCATCTTCTGCAGGTCCTTCTCCACCCGGTCCCTGGAATAGCCCAGGGTGCGGCACAGCTGTTCCACTGCCATAGCCTCGTAATTCCCAACCACGGCCAGATACTTGTTGTACCGCTTCAGACTGCGGCCGATGGAGACCCCGCTGCAGAACATAGCCCCACCGGCAGCAGCAATGGCTAAGGCCCACAGCAGCTCTTCGATATACCAAGGCTCCACGCCGCCCAGCCAAATCATCATCTCGATGGTGGACCAGCAGGCCGCCAGGCCGCAGACCGCCAGCACCGCGCCAATGATCTTCAGCCACTTGGCGTTAGACTTCTTCACCGCCGGGGACTTCATGGCGCTGCGCACGGCCTTTTTGGTCCTGCCGGCAGTCCCGGCGGATGCGGCGGCCGCCGGCTCCGGCGCCGCCGTCTGCAGCGGGGGCGGGGCCTGCCTCCGCTTCTGCCCGTCGTTTCCGAAGAGTTTGACCAGCAGCATCACCAGGGCGATGGGCCACAGGCCGACGGCGAAGAGGATTACGATGGCTATCCAAGCGCCAACGCCTTCCTGCTTCTGTTTCTTTCCGGCCACGGCACTCAGTCCTCCTTCTGCTTCAGTTTCCGCTTGTTGCCCTGGTCATCCACCACATAGGTGTGGTCCAGCTGGCTCTTCAGGTTCCCCAGCACGGAGTCGATGTACTCCCGCCGCAATGCCGCCTGCTCCATCCGCTCCCACTCCGTCAGGCCCTCCGGTGTCTTGGCCTTCCGGGCCAGCTCGTTGATGCGGTCGATCTGCTTTTTCTCCATGTTTCGCTCCTCCTGTCAGGTCTCAGGCCGCTGGCGCTCGAATACCAGGTCGATGCTCTCGATAAAGCCGTAAGGCCGGCGCTGGCTTTTGGGGATGCATCCCACATATCGCCAGCCATCCGCCGCCCGGCGGACGATGACCTCCCGATGAGCAGCGGTCTCCCGCAAGTAAAACCCGTAGACCTCGCCGCAGGATACCTCTTCAAACTCGTATTCCAGCACGCTGCACCCTCCTCTCTCAAATATATCGCTTCACCACAATGGCGGTGCGGCCCTTTTTCGTGACGCCGCCCACCGCCGCCAACTGAAATTTTCCAAATCCCCGGGCGGAGACCGTGTCCCCCTCTGTAAGCAGCTTGTCCGCCTTCGTACAGGGCCGCCAGTTCACCTGGACATGGCCGGAGGAGATCAAATCTGCCGCCTTCCCTCTCGCCATCCGAAAACCGGTGGAACACACCGCGTCCAGCCGCAGGGAGCTGACCGTGTCCCGCACCTCCTCGCACCGCACCTCCGGGATGTGGAGGTGGGCGGCGGGGATCTCCGTCACCGT
Source organism: Oscillibacter sp. KLE 1728 (assembly GCF_934833455.1). Lineage (NCBI taxonomy): Bacteria > Bacillati > Bacillota > Clostridia > Eubacteriales > Oscillospiraceae > Oscillibacter > Oscillibacter sp. KLE 1728. The sequence goes on along the minus strand of NZ_CAKVVF010000026.1, from coordinate 10,648 downwards.
CAGCCTCGCCCGGCCGGCGCTGTTCCAGCTAGAGAGCAGGAAATCCGCCACCGTGTCCAGCACGATCAGGTCCGCGCTCTCAGGAGACACCAGAATGTCCCCCACCTTCTCCCGAACGATGCCCATTCCCATGAGGCTGCCCAGAATGTCCCGGTGGCTCAGCCGGTCCTCCGTCCGAAAGGCCGCCCGCAGACACCGGAGCGGAGGCTCCGCCGTCTCCGGCTCCATCCAGTCCGGCAGAAAGAGCAGGATGTTCCGCTCCGCCCCCTGGTAGCCTCCCTGACGGAGCCAGGCAGTCTCCGGGATGCCCGCAAGACGCAGCAGGTCCCCGGCCATCATCTGCTGCTGTGGGGAGAGAAAGTCCGTACAGGCGGGAATATTGCGCTCCTCCGCCTGGGCAGCCCGGTCCAGGACCTTGGCCAGCAGCAGCCGGTCCTCCCCCTCGGCCCCGCAGCGGTCCAGCAACTTACTCTTTTCCATGGCCGATCAGCTCCTGCGTCCGCACCAGCTCCGCATAAGCGCCATTTTTCGCCATCAGCTGGTCGTGGCTGCCCAGCTCCGTGATGCGGCCGTCCTCAATGACGGCGATCCGGTCCGCATTGCGGACGGTGGAAAGCCGGTGGGCAATGATGATGGTGGTGCGGCCGTGGGCCAGCTTCTCAAAGGTCTCCTGGAGCTTGGCCTCCGTCACGCTGTCCAGGGCGGAGGTGGCCTCGTCCAGAATCAGCACCGGCGGGTCCTTCAGGAAGATCCGGGCGATGGAGATGCGCTGCTTCTGTCCGCCGGAGAGCAGGGTGCCCCGTTCCCCCACATAGGTGTTGAACCCCTCCGGCAGGGCCACGATGTCGTCATAGATCTCCGCCAGCTTCGCCGCCCGGGCCACCTCCTCCTCCGAGGCGCCGGGCTTGCCGTAGCGGATGTTCTCCAGAATGCTGGCGGCGAAGAGGAATACGTCCTGCTGCACCACGCCCACATTCTGCCGCAGGGACTCCTGGGTCACCTGCCGGACGTCGTGGCCGTCGATGCGGACCGCGCCGTCCGTCACATCGTAGAACCGGGGGATCAGCTGGCACAGAGTAGATTTACCACCGCCGGAGGGCCCCACCACGGCGATGGTCTCGCCGGGGCGAATGTGGAGGTCCACGTCGTGGAGCACCGCCATGTCATCCTGATAGGCGAAGGACACATGGTCCACGTCGATGCGCCCCTCCACCCGGGAAAGGGTGGTGGCATCGGGGGCATCCTGCATGGCAGGCTCCTCCCGCATCAGCTCCACAAACCGGGCAAAGCCGGCGGTGCCGTTGGCAAACAGCTCCGCAAAGGTGGAGAGCTTGCGCACCGGGTTCACGAAGGTCGTGATATACAGGCTGAAGGTGATGAGGTCCACCGTGTCCATCCGGCCCTGCATGATGAGGAAGCCGCCCACGGAGATCACCGCCACGGAGAGGATGCACAGGAAGAACTCCATCACCGCGTTGAACCGGCCCATGGCCCGGTGGAACGCCCGCTTGGAGGTCTTGAAGCTGTCGTTGGACACGTCGAACTTCTCCAGCTCCGCCTCCTCATTGGCAAAGGCCTTGGCGGTCTTGATGCCCGAGAGGCCCGACTCGATGTCGGCGTTGATGGTGGCCGTCCGCTGCTTCACCTTGATCGAGGCGTCCTGCATGGACTTGCGGCACTTCCACACCACCAGGAAGAACACAGGGATGATGCAGGCGATCACCAGAGCCAGCTGCCACTGGATGGTGAACATGATGGCCAGCGCGCCCACAATGGTAACGCCGGAGATGAAGATGTCCTCCGGTCCGTGGTGGGCCAGCTCCGTGATGTCGAACAGGTCCGCCGTCAGGCGGCTCATCAGCTGGCCGGTGCGGTTGCGGTCATAGTAGTCGAAGCTCAGCTCCTGCATGTGGCGGAACAGGTCCCGGCGGATGTCCGCCTCCACCAGGATGCCGAAGGTGTGGCCGTAATAGCAGATGATATAGGTGAACACGGACCGCAGGATGTATGCGCAGAACACCACCGCCATCACAGCGAAGAAGGTCCGGTAGGCGCTCTCAGGCAGCAGCTGGTACATGCACCACCGGGAGACGTAGGGAAACGCCAGATCGATCACGGCGATCATCAGGGCGCAGCACATATCCAGGAAAAACAGCTTCCGGTGGGGCTTGAAGTAGGACAGGAAGATCCGCAGGGCGGAGCTCTCCTGAAACTGTCGGGTCGTCATGGTACTCTCCTTTTTCTTTATCAATTCATATCTAAAAAATGATAGCACACTTTTCCCCCGCGCGCAATGAAATATCCCCGAATGTCATCCAACATCCGGGGATATCGCCATGTCGTTTTTTCAGGAATTGGACAAATACTCGCCCATCATATAGCCGGTGGTGGTTACGCCGCCGGAGGCCACAAAGCTGATCTGATACCAGCCGTTCCCGGCGCTCTGCACCACCCGGACGGAGTCGCCGTTGGAGAGGGTCGCCAGAATCTCACTGCTGGTGTTGGCCTGCGCGCGGACCCGCACGCCGTTCCCGGCGTTGACCACCACCGCGGTCCCCGCTGTCAGCGTGCTGCCGGACGCGGTGCTGCCGCCGCTGGCAGACGTAGATGTGCCGGTGCTGCCGCCCCGGACCCGCACCAGGCAGGTGCCCTTGCCGGAGCCGTCCGTCACCGTCAGGGTGGCCTGTCCGGAGGAGATGGCCGTCACCCGGCCGGTGGAATCCACGGAGGCAATGCCGTCATCGCTGCTGCTCCAGGTATAAGTGCCGCTGCCGCCGGAGACAGTCAGGGGAATGGGCTCATCTCCCACGGACATGGTGAACTCCGTCCGGGGGGAACCCAGGTAGGCGATGGTCAGTGTCTCCGGCAGGGTGGAGGGATCCGTCTGGGCGGGCGTGGTGGTGCCGCCGTCATTCGGGTCTTCCATCTCGCCGGTGCCGCCGCTCTCCGGCATGGTCACGCCGTCTCCCTCCTCCGGGTCCGCCGTATCAGGGTCCGGCGGCTGGGGCGTCACATCCTCTGTGGAAGCGTCCTGGGTCTCCTCTCCGCCGGAGAGGCGCTGGGCGATCCGGTCGCCGAAGAGCAGGTAGACCAGCAGCGCCGCCATAATGACGATCAGCACAATCAGAATGGGACTCAGCAGATTGGGCTGGCGGCCGCGGGCGGCCGTCCGTTTGCCGCCCCGTCCGGGGGCGGTCCTGCGGATCTGTGCACCGCTCTGCAGCGCCTCTTCCTCCTCGCAGAAGGGGCAGCTCTTGTATGTATCGGAATACTTTTCCCCGCAGATGGGGCAGCGTTTCATGGCCATGGGTCATCCTCCCGCGTAACAGCTTTTCATAATTTACATAATATCGGCTTTTCCCAGTGCCGTCAAGACCGGAAGCGTCGATTCCCTGGGAAATTTACGCTTTTTCCGCGGTTCCGCTTGCTTTTGGGGAGCGCCTCTTCTATAATGGACGCAAAAGAACGCGGTTTTGTTTCACAGAACTGGGAGATTTTAGGGGGAATCGGGAACATGAACACCATCCTGATCGGGATTGCGGGAGGCACCGGCTCCGGAAAGACCACTCTGACCCGGCATTTGAAGGAACACTTCGGCAAAGACGTGACCGTCATCGGCCATGACAGCTATTACAAGCGCCAGGTGGGCAGGACCTATGAGGAGCGGGCCAAGGTGAACTATGACCACCCCAACGCCTTTGACACGGACCTGCTGATCCGCCACCTGCAGGAGCTGAAGGCCGGACGCTCCATCCAGTGCCCCGTCTACTCCTTTGTGGAGCACAACCGCACCGACCAAACCGTGGAGATCCAGCCCGCCAAGGTCATCATTGTGGAGGGCATTCTGATCTTCCAGAACCCCACTCTGCGGGATATGTTCGACATCAAGATCTTTGTGGAGACGGACGCGGACGAGCGGATCCTCCGCCGGGCCCTGCGGGATGTGGAGGAGCGGGGCCGGACGCTCCAGTCCGTGGTCTCCCAGTATCTCACCACTGTGAAGCCCATGCATGAGCAGTATGTGGAGCCCTCCCGGAAGTACGCGGACATCGTGGTGCTGGAGGGCGGCCACAACCTGGTGGCCCTGGACATGATCATGCAGCGGATCCAGCACCACATCGATGGGAAGTGACGGCCCGCCGCCAGATGGGCACAAGCCGCCCGCCGGGATTCTCCGGCGGGCGGCTTGTGCGTATTACAGCGGACACCAGATCACCGGCACACCATGGTCCTCCAGCAGCGCGGCCAGATCGTCCAGATTCAAAAACGTGGTAGCGGTGTTCTCCAGCGGATGGACGCCCACGGTCCGGCCCCGCAAAGACGCATCCAACACCACGGTGACCGTGCCGGCAGGCGCCCGGAGGGCCCCCAGCGGCGTCACCTGTCCCGGCAGCAGGCCCAGAAGCCGCTCCAGGTCTGCGGCGTCCGCAAATCTCAGAGGACGGCTGTCCAGTGTCCGGCGCAGGGCCTTCAGGTCTGCCGTCCGGCCGCCGTCTATGGCCACCAGATAGTACCGCCGCTTCTTGTCGTCCCGCAGGAAGAGGTTTTTCAAGATCCGCTCCTCCCCCGGCAGACAGAGTGCGTGGAGCTCCTCCATGCTCCATACCGCCGGGTGCGCCGTCTCCTCATAGGGGATATTCCGCGCCCGCAACAGGGCATACAGGTCCTGGCGGTCTATCCTCATACCCCCGCGAAGCGGAACACCACGCCCACCACGGCAGAGGCGGCGATGAACACGATGGGATGGAGATTCTTCGTGGGTTTCACCCAATTGGTCAGTGCCAGCAGCACCGCCGCCAGGATCAGGCCCGGCCAGCTGATGAGGCCCGCCAGGCCGCCGTCCCCCAGCTGGAACTGGTTGAACAGCCCCGTCTCCGGCGACGCCACCACGATGTTGGTGAGCACCTCAAGTACCACGGACACGCAGGCCGCGCCGATCAGGCCCGTAGAGGCAGGCCGCAGTCCGTAGAAGGCCCGGTCCACATATCGGTTCTCCCGGAAGTTCCGCAGCAGGGCGGCAATAATCAGGATCACGATGATGGAGGGCGTCACCTCTCCCAATGTGGCGATCACCGCGCCGGGGACACCGGCAACGGTGAAGCCCACATAGGTGGCCATGTTGATGCCGATGGGGCCGGGGGTGGACTCGGACACCGCCAGCATGTTCATGAGCTGGGCCTGGGTGAACCAGCCGGTGGCCTCCCCGATGTCGTGAAGAAAGGGCAGCGTGGCCATACCGCCGCCGATGGCAAAGAGTCCGGTCTTGAAAAACTCCCAGAACAGGCGCAGATAGATCATGCCCCCTTCACCTCCCAGTTCTTCAGCAGGATACCCAGCACTGCGGCCGCGAGGATGAACCACACCGGGGACACATCCATCACCGCGCTGCCCACCAGCACTGCCAGGAAAATCGCTGCCGTGGGCTTATCCACCACGGACTTCTTCAGCAGCTTCACCGTAGCGTTGAAAATCAGGACGCACACGCACACCTGAATGCCCGCAAAGGCGTTCTGGACCCAGGCCAGGTCCGCGAAGTTGTTGATGAGCCCCGCCAGGATGGAGATAATGACCAGAGACGGGAACACCACCCCCAGGGTGGCCACAATGCCCCCGGCGATGCCCTTGTATTTCTGGCCGATGAACGTGGCCGTGTTGACAGCGATGATCCCCGGCGTGCACTGCCCGATGGCATAGTAGTCCGTCAGTTCCTCCTCTGTGGCCCAGTGCTTGTTCTCCACCACTTCCCGCTGGAGAATCGGCAGCATCGCCATGCCGCCGCCGAAGGTCATGACCCCCATCTTCGCGAAGGTCCAAAACAATGTCCAAAGCTCTTTCAACCCTATCTCCCCCTGTCTCTCACTCTGTATATCCGTACAGGCCCCGGACGGACACCTCGCCGGACCGCACGGTCTTCACCGCGCCGTCCGGCCTCCGCACCACCAGGCCGAATTCCTCATCGATGTCCAATGCCTCCGCCGTCTCGCCGCCTCCGTCCGGGCGCAGCAGCCGCACGGTCCGGCCCAGATTCACGCACCGCCGCCGGTACTCGGCCAGATAAGGACCAGTCTCCCCTGCCGCCAGGGCTGCGCAGAGGCGGTCCACCTCCCGGATGATCTCCGCCGCCAAGGCGGGCCTGGACACAGCGTGGCCCAGGGCCTGGACCAGGGAGGTGGCGATCTCCCGCACCTCGGGCGTGAAATCCTCCGGCCGCTGGGAGACATTGATTCCGATGCCCAGCACCAGCTCCTGCACGCGGGCCGTCTCCCCCTCCAGGGAGAGCTCGGTCAAAATACCGCAGAGCTTTTTCCCATCCAGCACCGGATCGTTGGGCCATTTCAGGCCGGGGCTGACGCCGCACAGCCGCTCTACGGCCCGACACACCGCTACTCCAGCCATGGCCGTCACCGGCGACAGCCGCTCCGGCGGCAGATCCGGCCGCAGCAGGGCCGTCAGGTAGATCCCCTGGCCGCCGGGGGACTGAAAGCTCCGGCCCAGTCGGCCCCGGCCAGCCGTCTGGCGGTCCGCCACCACCACAGTGCCGTCCGCTGCGCCCTCCGCTGCCAGCTGTCTGGCCCGGAGATTGGTGGAGTCCACCTCTGCCAGGCACACCAAGGTCCGGCCCACCCGGGCCGTCTCCCCCAGAAAGCGGCGGATCTCCGGCTCCGTCAGCACGTCCGGCGCATCCAGCAGACGGTAGCCCCGGCCGGTGCGGGCCTCCACAGTGTAGCCCTCCCTCCGCAGCGCATCCACCGCCTTCCAGATGGCCGCGCGGCTCAGTCCCAGCCGGTGGCTGATCTCCTCGCCGGAGACGAACGCCCCCTCCTGTTCCCGCAGCAGGGCCAGGACATCCTGTCGGCTCATGTTTCTCTCTCCTCTCCCATATTCATGGCTTCGAGTCTACCACGTTTTCCCCTGGTTGTAAACCGTGCCGGGGAGGAAAAGAACGGCGCCGCCCCGTTCTCCGGGCGCTGCGCCGTCCGTGGCTGTCTGGCCTGTTTAGATGGGGTCCGCCAACTCCGCCACCCGGGACTCTCCGTACACCGGAATGCCCTGGGCGCGCAGCAGCTCCGCCGTGACACCCTCTCCCGCCGTCAGCACGCCGGTAAAGGTGCCGTCGTAGACCATCCCGCTGCCGCAGGAGGGACTCCGCTCTTTCAGCAGCGCCGCCTCGCATCCCAGCAGGCGGCAGAGACGCAAGGCCTCTTCCGCGCCCCGGCGGTATTGGGCGGTGACATCGCCACCGTCCCGGGTCATCACCCGGTCTCCCCGCCGCTCCGCCGGCGGACGGGGTGTGGGCAGACCCCCCAGCTGCTCCGGACAGACGGGGACCAGGATGTGCCGCTCCGCCAGATCAGAGATCCAGGGCTGGAGCTTGGAGACCCCGTCGTACCGACAGCGGGCCCCCAGCAGACAGGCAGAGATTAGGATCCGCATCTTCTCACCGCCCGTTCATGGCCTGGTGCTCCCGCAGCAGCTCCTGATAGAGCTTCACAGCGGTCCAGGTCCGGTTGTGGGGCGTCAGCACCGCCTTCAGGCAGTCCCGCCCGATCCCCGCTTGACTCAGCGCCGGCAGAAGGCAGTCCACCTGGTCCTCCAGGCCGCACAGCACCACCATCCGCCCACCCAGAGGGCCGCCGTTGAACGGCAGTACCGTGCCGGGGTCATCATCCAGCCCCGCCAGCACCGCCAGGGGCTTGTTGTAGTCCTGCCGGGCCACCGGCACCACCTCCGCCCCGAAGGGCCCGGCGGCGGCCGCGGCAGCCAGAATGGTGGGCAGTTCCTCAAAGCCGAACAGCAGCAGTTTTCTGCTCATGAACATTCCTCATTTCTTCATGTTGCACGGGGCCGTCCCGGTCAGACGGTCTCCGCCGGACCAGCCCAGCGGCGGGCGTAGTCCCAGATATCCAGCATCCGCCCCTCCCGGCAGAAAGCCCTGTGGTGGACGGCGGTGCGGACAAAGCCCAGCCGCTCCAGAATTCGGACGCTGGCGGTATTCTCTGCCACCGTGTCTGCCAGCACCAGGGCCGGTGCCAGCCGTTCCAGGCGCCGCAGTGCCTCCGCCGCAGCCGCAAGTCCCAAGCCCCGGCCCCAGCAGGCGGGCAGCAGCTGGTAGAACAGCCCATAGATCCCGGCGGCCGTATCCACCGGCGGGCAGCCGGCCAGTCCCCGGAATGCCGTCCCCTCCCGGAGGGCAAAGACCGTGGGGAACGGCAACCCCCGCTGGCAGTCCAGCAGGTGTTCCAGCCGGTCTGCCGCCCCCGCCTCCGTGCAGGGGGCAGCAATGTTGGTCCATCGGATCACCGCCGGGTCGGCCCACAGAACCGCCGCCTCTGGGAGATCGTCCCAGGACAGCGGCTCCAGTGTCAGAGCGGGTATCATACAATCCGCCTCCCATTCAGCACCGCCCGGTCCAGCCGGTCTCCCTGGTATTGGAGCTTCAGGGAGAAGAAGGGGACGTTCTCCTCCAGCAGGCGGAGGAAAATTTTGTCCCCCTCCCACATGGGAAGGCCCCGCAGCTCCGCTTTTTTAATCCAGGCCAGCTCTCCCTCATCGCAGGGGTGGGGCGTGCCGGTCCAGCCAGTGGCGGTGAAGAGGTGCATATACTCGGTGGGTGCCTCATCGGACACAAAGGTCACCAGGCCCCGGTAGCGGTAGTCCGTCAGCGTCAGGCCCGTCTCCTCCCAGGTCTCCCGGAGGATGCAGTCCTCGGGGCTCTCCCCATCTTCGAATTTGCCGCCCACGCCGATCCATTTGTCATGGTTCAGATCGCCCTTCTTTTTCACCCGGTGGAGCATCAGGTAAGCGTCGCCCCGCTCCAGATAGCAGAGGGTGGAATTGATCATCTGCCATCCCCCCTTCCGTGATCCTTGAAATGGTGTTATCCTATTATAGTTCATTGCCATGGAAAAAGAAAGCCTGGTTTTTTTCGTGAACCCCCTTGACCTTGCCGCAGCGTCAACTGTTATACTGCCAATCGACAGGAGGGATCTCTATGGAATACACCGTCAAGGCGCTGGCCGATCTGGCCGGCGTCACGCCCAGGACTCTGCGCTGGTATGATCGGATTGGACTGCTGAAACCTCTGCGGACCACGGAGGCCGGATACCGCCTCTACGGCCCAGCGCAACTGGATCGCCTGCAGGACATCCTGTTCTACCGGGAGCTGGGACTGGACCTGGCCTCGATCCGGACCATTCTGGACGACCCGGCCTTTGACCGCCAGGCGGCGCTGCAGAGCCACCTGGCAGAGCTGGAGGCCCGTCGGGCCCGACTGGACGATCTGATCCTGACTGTCCAGCGAACGATTAACGACATCAAGGGAGGAACGAAGATGACCGATCAGGAGAAATTTGAAGCCTTCAAGCGCCGCACGGTAGAGGCCAATGAGACCGCCTTCGGGCAGGAGATCCGGGAGAAATACGGAGATGAGGAGATGGACCGGGCCAACGCCTGCGTCCTGGCGCTGACCCAGGAGGAGTATGCCCAGTGGAAGTCCCTGGGGGGTGAGATCCACACCGCTCTCGTCACAGCCGTGAAAGCAGGGGCGGACCCCGCCGGGCCGGAGGGCCAGCGGATTGCGGCGCTCCATCGGCGGTGGCTGTCCTACTCCTGGGAGTCCTACACGCCCCAGGCCCATGTGGGCCTTGCAGAGCTGTATGTGTCCGATCCCCGGTTCACCGCCTACTATGACCGGGAAGTCCCCGGCTGCGCCGCCTTTCTGCGGGATGCCGTCCGGACCTACACCGGCGCGTAAGGAAACAGGGCCGCCCCATAAGGGGCGGCCCTGCCGCTTTGATTTGGAGTGGATTTACTTCTTGCCCATGCTGCGGATGGCTTTTAAGACCTGAATGACCACCATGGAGCCGAAGGCCAGCCCCACAATGCAGCCCACCAGTCCGACAGACAGCTCCGCCACCTGGAACAGAGGCTCCAGCGGTGGGATCAGCAGCACCGCCGCCAGCAGCAGCGCGCCGACGGCGAAGGCGCCCAGCAGGAACTTGTTGTTCCAGAAGGCCCGGGTGAAGAGCACCGGACGGCCGGACTTGCAGTTGAAGCCGTGGAACAGGCGGCTCAGGCATAGGGTGGCAAAGGCCATGGTGCTGGCCACGGCAGCGCCGCCGCTGGCCAGGCCGATGTGGAAGGCAATGATGGTGGCCAGGGCGATCACCAGGCCCTCCGTGCCCACGCTCAACAGGAAGGGCTTTGTCAGGATACCCTCGCTGCGGGGACGGGGCTTTTCCTGCATCACCGCGTCACTGTGGGGCTCCAGGCCCAGGGCGATGGCGGGCAGGGAGTCCGTCAGGAGATTGATGAACAGCAGGTGTACCGCTGCAAAGGGCACCGGCAGCCCCGCGAGAGAGGCATACAGTACCGTCAGAATGCCTGCTGTGTTGCCGGAGAGCAGGAACTGAATGGCCTTCTTGATGTTGGCATAAACATTCCGGCCGTTCTTGACGGCCTGGACGATGGTGGCGAAGTTGTCATCCGTCAGCACCATACCGGCAGCGTCCTTCGCCACCTCGGTGCCGGTGATGCCCATGGCCACGCCGATGTCCGCCTGCTTCAGGGCCGGGGCGTCGTTGACGCCGTCGCCGGTCATGGCCACCAGATTGCCCCGCTCCTGCCAGGCCCGGACGATGCGGATCTT
>NZ_CAKVVF010000025.1:0-27125 GCF_934833455.1 Oscillibacter sp. KLE 1728 | reverse complement strand
GGCAGCGGTCCACGTGCCGCAGGAAGTCGTGGCCCAGGCCGGCGCCCTCGCTGGCGCCCTCAATGATGCCGGGAATGTCCGCCATGACGAAGCTGACGCCGTCCTCTACCCACACCACGCCCAGATTGGGGAACAGGGTGGTGAAGTGGTAGTTGGCGATCTTGGGCTGGGCCTTGGATACCACGGAGAGCAGCGTGGACTTGCCCACGTTGGGGAAGCCCACCAGCCCCACGTCCGCCAGCAGCTTCAGTTCCAGGATGACATCATGGGCCTCGCCGGGGAGTCCCGCCTTGGCAAAGCGGGGCACCTGCCGGGTGGGAGTGGCGAAGTGGCTGTTGCCCCAGCCGCCCCGACCGCCTTTGCAGAGGACATAGGGCTCGCTGCCAGACATGTCCTGCATGATCTCGCCGGTCTCTGCGTCCCGCACCAGCGTGCCCCGTGGAACCTTGATGACCAGATCTGTGCCGTCCTTGCCGGTCTTCCGGGCCCCCTGGCCGTCGGCGCCGTTGCCAGCCACGTACTTGCGCTTGTAGCGGAAGTCCATCAGGGTGGACATATTGTCATCCACCTGCAAAATGATGGAGCCGCCCCGGCCGCCGTCGCCGCCGTCCGGCCCGCCGGCAGCCACATATTTTTCCCGGTGAAAGGACACGGAACCGTTGCCGCCGTTCCCTGCCCGGACAGAGATTCGGGCCTTATCGATGAAAGAAGTTGCCATGGTTGCACCTCATATTGTGATCTATTCAAAGAATTCCTAATCCTGCCTATTTTATCCGAAAACCTGCCACACGTCAAGAGCGGAGGCGTTCTGCTGAAGCTTCCTGTGTACAAGAATCAAAAGGCGGAAGAGTCTGTGGCGCCGTGGGGCAGGCTGTGTTATACTGGTTTCGCTATAAAATGTTCTGCGAAAAGGGGGGCTGTACGATGGAGGACGTGATCCTGCTGGTCATACTGGTGTCTGTCCTGTATCTCCTGCTATGTCTGCTGATTGCCTTTATACGGGCACTGTTTCCTGGGAAAAGGAGCCGAAAATCCTGTTTTAAAGACACATTCTGGATGTTTTTCCTGGAGATCCTGAATCCCCTCAACTGGCTTTGACTGATGCCGGCCAGAAGGTCGCTCTGTTTCTGAAACGGACCATTTCAAGAAAACGCATAACGGCAAAAAACCGCCCCGGTCATTTGACCGGGGCGGTTTGGCTTCCTTATTCAGCCTCGTAGACAGAGACCTGCTTACGATCCTTGCCCAGCCGCTCGAAGCGGACTGTACCGCTGACAGTGGCGAACAGGGTGTCGTCAGTGCCCTTGCCCACGTTCACACCGGGGTGGATGTGGGTGCCGCGCTGACGCACCAGGATGTTGCCGGCCTGGACGAACTGACCGTCGGCACGCTTGGCGCCAAGGCGCTTGGCCTTGGAATCACGGCCGTTCTTGGTGGAGCCGCCGCCCTTCTTGTGGGCGAAGAACTGAAGACCAATACGAATCATGATACGGACCATCCTTTCTGAAGATTTTTAGATGGGGAGGATCAATCATCCTCCAGAACTTCGATGTTGTCGGGATACTCGTCGTGGAGTGCGGAGAAGTAAACCATCAAGCCTGCCAGCAGAGACTGACAGGTGCTCTCCGCCGTGGGGGACAGCCCTCCGGGCAGATGGAGCGAAATGGACGCGTCCTGCTCCCGAACCTTAACCGATGCGGCTAGGCCCAGCACGTCATTGACGGTGGCTTCCACCAGACGGATGGCGCTGGTGACGGCGGCGCAGACGATGTCGGCGCCCGCCTCGGCGTAGCCGCTGTGGCCGCGGGCCTCAAAGCCGGTGATCCGGTCGCCCTCCATACGGAATACGACAGTGGTCATACTCAGACGGAGATCTTGCCGATCTCGACCTTGGTGTAAGGCTGACGATGGCCCTGACGCTTGCGGTAACCCTTCTTGGCGTTGTACTTGAAGATGCGGATCTTCTTGCCCTTGCCGTTCTTGACGATCTTGCCCTCCACAGAAGCGCCCTCCACCACGGGAGTGCCGAAGGTGGCTTTGTCGCCGTCCAGGATGGCCAGGACCTGGTCAAACTTCACGGTGTCGCCGGCTTCCTGGTCCAGCTTCTCGATGTAGACCACGTCGCCCTCGGCTACCTTGTACTGCTTGCCGCCGGTCACGATAATTGCGTTCATGTCGTTGTTTCAACTCCTTCATTACGGGCTCGCTGTCGGGGGCGGTCCCGGTGGGACACTTTTTAACCCATTCAAAGCGGCTCAATTAGTATATCAGCCAAAATCTGAAAAGTCAATCATTTTAAAAAAGTTCTTGCAAAATATTTGAATTCTATGTAGTATTTCGCTGTCCGGCCGGACACGAATCAACATATAGGAGGTGGTCGCTTGACCATTGAGAAACTGGGAGACATGCAGATCGCCTATATGCGCCGGACCGGCGGGTATGGCGAAGGCAACCGGCAGCTGATGGAGCAGTTCAAACGATACCTGAGAGAACATGCGCTGCTTCAGGAGGATACAACGATCCTGGGCATCGCCCTGGACGATCCGGCGCAGATCCCGGAGGACCGGCAGAGGTATGACGTGGGCATGATCCTCACCGGCCGAGAAGACCCCTGCGGCCTGCCGGTCCGCACCGTTGCCGGCGGCCGCTGGGCAGTATTTGAAGTCCCCCATACAGAAGAGGGCGTGTCAGATTTCTGGAGAGACCTTCCCCAACGCGCAGCACGGCTGCCTGTGGACGGCACGAGACCCATCCTAGAACGATATGCGCATCCGAAGGTCTCAGCGCATATCTGTGAGTTTTGCGTGCCCTTGCGGGAAAGCAAGCTCAGGGGGATTTGACGCTTGACGCGCGGAGACTGCTCATGCCAGCTTCATACTTGACAGCGTAAGTGGTATATGATATATTCACCTCATAAAGAGCGAAATATACCGCTTTTTGGAACGCTGATTAGGGAGGCCACTTATGAAAAAGCAGATATTGTATGGAATGCTGGGTTTTCTCTCCCTGCTGGGGTTCGCAGGCGTGTTTACGGAAGCGCGGGGATTCCTGGGCTTCTTCGCCTTTGCGGTGGACTTCCAGTACTTCTTTTTGAAGTCTGACGAGATGCTGGAAGCGCAGCTGGCCCGGTCCGCCTCCCGGGCGTTTGTGGTCGGGATGCTGATGATGGCGGCCGCTGTGCTGGGGACCCTGACGCTGGGCGGTTTTACCCCCCAGCGGGCACTCCTTACCGGCTGCACGGTTGGCTGGGCTGCCTCTGTGGTGGTCTACGCCCTGACCGCCGCCTGGTACGGCTTCCGGGAGAGCTGGGGGCTGGAGCCGTGATCCGCAACCGGATGAAGGAGCACCGGGCCCGTCTGGGCCTGAAGCAGGAGGAGCTGGCAAAGCTGGTGGGGGTCCGGCGGGAGACCATCGGAAACCTGGAAAAGGGGCGGTACAACCCCTCTCTGGTGCTGGCCTGGAACATCGCCAAGGTGTTCGGGGTGCCCATTGAAGAAGTATTTACCGTAGAGCCGGACGGCCCAGCGGAACATAGCTGACGGGATACGAGCGCCCGGCGGGGATCATCCCCGCCGGGCGCTCCATTTTCTATCTGCCAGCTTTTTGAAGTGCCTTGGCCAGGGGCAGCACCGCCCGGCCCAGGGCCTCCAGGGCCTGGCCGAAGTCGAAGTACTCATCCGCCTGGCTGTCGGAGAACAGGTGGTCTGAGACGGACTTCACCGACACGAACCGGACACCGTTCCGCAGGCATACCTGGGCGATGGCACCGCCCTCCATCTCCGTCAACAGGGGGGAGAAGGTGTCCCGGATCCACTCCGCCCGTTGCCCCTTCACAGCAAACCAATCCCCGGTGGATACCCGGCCGGTGACGGCGGGATGGCCCAGGGAAGCAAGCAGCTCCGCACAGCACTCCGGCTGCCAGGTGGGGAAGGCCACCTGATTCACCGTGGAGACCAGGCCGATGGGGTCCCCCACAGCGGTGGTGTCCACATCGTGCTGGACGAATTCCGACGCTACCACCAGCGTGCCGGTGGGCAGATCCGTGAAGCACCCGGCCACGCCGGCGTTGAGAATCAGATCCACGCCGTACCGCAGGCACAGCAGCTCCGCGGCCATGGCAGCGTTCACCTTGCTGACGCCGCCGGCACAGGCCAGAATGTCCGGGGCAATCTCAAATATGGGAACGCCGGAGACGGTCTCCAGCGGCGCCAGCTCCCGGGCGCCCGGCAGGGCATGGAGCTCCGACGGCATGGCGAATTGCAGGGCGATTTTCATGGATGATCCTCCTCTTGGACGTCAGGCAGCCGCTTGCCGCAGTGGCCGCAGAATGTATAGGAATCCCCCAGCTTGGCGCCGCAGTAGGGGCAGTAGCGCAGGGGCCCCTCCGGTCCGGACGTGTCCCCGGCCTCCGGGGGCTGGCCGCCGAAGCGCTGATTCAGCGGGTCCGGCTCCTCCTCGCCGTCCACGATGTCGAAGGCGGAGTACCGTTTTTTGCCCGCGGCGTTCTTGAAATTGTAGACGGCCTGGACGATGCCCACGATAACGAACAGCACGCCGAAGATGGAGAAGGAGATGGGCGCCCCCATGGAGGCGGCGGATACGGTCCAGAAGATGCCGAAGACCACAGCGATGACGGAGCCGAGGGCTCCCATGGCTGACGGCCCCCGGCCGGGCTTGATGTGTTTCACAGCGGGGCTTCCTCCTTCGGCATTTCTGTCACCGGTCGTCCACGGTCAGCTTCAGCACGTCCGGCCGGGCGTAGTGGCCGCAGCCGTCGAATTCCATCCGGCTCCGGGGCACCTGGGTCAGGTCCAGATCCGCACAGATGATGGCCTCCCGGTCCCAGACGGGCTGGGTCACATAGTGGCCGTAGGGATCCACCACGCAGCTGCCGCCCCGGCAGACGATATCCGGCAGGCGGCCGATCTCCTCCGGGCAGTGGAGCCCGGCGGGGTACATGTCCCGAGTGAAGACCATGTCGCAGTTGACGAAAAAGCAGTGCCCCTCGATGGCAATGTGACGGATGGTGGCCTGCCACTCCTCGTTGTCGTTGGTGTTGGGAGAGAGGTACAGGGTGATCCCCTTCTCGTACAGGGCGACCCGGGCCAGGGGCATATAGCTCTCCCAGCAGATCAGGCTGGCCATGGGACCCCAGGGCGTCTGCGCCACCGGGAAGTAATGCCGGTCCGCGTCACCCCACACCACCCGCTCCGCGCCGGTGGGCTTCAGCTTCCGGTGGACGGTGAGCAGTTCGCCCGCCGGGGAAAAGATCAGGTTGGTATTGTACAGCGTGGCGTTGACGGCGTCCCGCTCGGACACGCCGATACTCACGTAGGCCCGAGCCTCCCGGGCGGCCCGGCCCAGGATCTCTGTCTCCGGCCCAGGCACCAGGATGGAGTTGTCGTAGTACAGCCCCCAGTCCTTCCGGCCCGGGGCGGTCCGGCTGCCCACGGTGAAGCCGAAAGTCATGCCGTAGGGATAGCCGGGGATGAACAGCTCCGGGAACACGATCAGCTCCGCCTGCTCCGCAGCCGCGGCCCGGATCAGCTCCACCGCCTTCACGGTGCAGGCGGCTTTGTCAAACATCACTGGGGCGGCCTGGACCACCGCGATCCGGCAGGACTCCCGCAGATCCCGCATACACGATCACCTCGTTTCGAAGATTTCCGCTGGGTGTGTTTTGAGTATAGCATACCGCTGTGCCGGGGGCAAGGCTTTGCGGGGCATTTGCGCCCATTCGGGGCGGACGCTGCTCCCCTCGCGCTTTCCCAGGATCCCTGCTTCCGAAACGGGATGTTTGCAAAAGAACGGAGGGCAGGCCGGCGGCCTGCCCTCTCTGAATATGCGGAGATGCGGAATTTAGTTGCCCTTGACGATGGCGGCCGTGTCGGTGGCGATCATCAGCTCTTCATTGGTGGGGATCAGCAGGACCTTCACCTTGGAGTCGGCGGCGGAGATGACGGTCTCCTTGCCGCGGACGTCGTTGGCGGCGGGATCCAGCTTCACGCCCATATACTCCAGGCCGTCGCACACCATGGCGCGGATGCCCTTGTCGTTCTCGCCCACGCCGGCGGTGAAGATAATGGCGTCCACCCCGCCCATGGCGGCGGCGTAAGCGCCCACGTACTTCTTCACCTCGTAGGCGAACTTCTCCTCCGCCAGCTGGGCCCGTGCGTTGCCCTCTTCAGCTGCCTTCTCCAGGTCACGGAAGTCGGAGCTGACGCCGGACAGACCCTCTACGCCGGACTTCTTGTTGAGGATGTTCAGCATCTCGTCGATGTTCATGCCGTACTTGTTCATCAGGTACTGCAGGATGCCGGCGTCCAGGTCGCCGGAGCGGGTGCCCATGGGCAGGCCGGCCAGGGGAGTGAAGCCCATGGAGGTGTCCACGCTCTTGCCGCCGTCCACAGCGGCGATGGAGGAGCCGTTGCCCAGGTGGCAGGAGATCAGCTTCAGCTCCTCGGGCTTCTTGCCCAGCATGGCGGCAGCCCGGCCGGAGACATACTTGTGGGAGGTGCCGTGGAAGCCGTAGCGGCGAACCTTGTCCTTCTCATAGTATTCATAGGGCAGGGCGTACATATAGGCCTTGGCGGGCATCGTCTGGTGGAAGGCGGTGTCGAACACGGCCACCTGGGGCACGTCCTTGCCCATGACGGCGGTGCAGGCGTTGATGCCGGTGATGTTGGCGGGGTTGTGGAGGGGGGCCAGGGGGATGCACTCCTCCAGGGCCTTCATGACCTCATCGGTGATGAGCACAGAGCCGGCAAAGGCCTCGCCGCCATGGACTACCCGGTGGCCCACCGCATCGATCTCCTGCATGGAGCCGATGACGCCGTTGTCCTTGTCCACCAGAGCGTTCAGCACGGCCTGGATGGCCTCGGAGTGGGTGGGCATGGCCACATCGACGGCGTCCAGCACCTGCTTGCCCTCCACCTGGGGCTTGTAGGTGAACTTGCCGTCGATGCCGATCCGTTCGCACAGGCCCTTGGCCAGCAGGGCGCCGGTCTCGGGATTCAGCAGCTGATACTTCAAGGAAGAGCTGCCAGCGTTGATAACCAGAATGTTCATGTTTACCGTCTCCTCTTTTTTGGAAATGCCCGTGGACATCCCCACATCGTATGAATTGCAGGCAGATGCCTGGCTGAAAGGGAACCCGTACCCCGGCGGGGCGGGTCCCGGCGCACTTCTCATTATACCAGAGATTTCCCCGGTTACAACCGGAATTTTGAACGAACCGGCGCTTTTTTGCCGGGGAAGTTCCGGCGCAGCGGCGTCTGCCCGCCGCAGAGCAGCCCGGAATCGGTCCGGCTGGACGTTTTCCGGAAAGTATGGTATGATCGAAAAAAAGCCCCATGCGGGCGGTATTGATAAAAAATTGACGAGACTGACACCGGACTGTAACTTTTTTGTCATTTGGAAGGGGAGAAATCCATGGGGGCCGCAGGTATAATCGTAGAATACAATCCGCTCCACAGCGGGCACCTGCGGCTTCTGGAGGCAGGCCGGGCGGCGCTGGGACCGGACACGGCCATGGTCTGCGTGATGAGCGGGAACTTCGTGCAGCGGGGGGACTTCGCCCTGCTGCGCAAACACGCCCGGGCCAGGGCTGCCGTGGAGAGCGGCGCGGACCTGGTGCTGGAGCTGCCCCTGCCCTGGGCGGTGTCCTCGGCGGAAGGATTTGCCGCCGGAGGCGTCCAGGCGCTGGCGGCCACCGGGGTTGTGGAGCACCTGCTGTTCGGCAGTGAGTGCGGCGATGTCTCCGCCCTGGAGCGGGTGGCCGCCGCGCTGCTGGCGCCGTCCTTCCGAGACCGGCTCCGAGAGGTGCTGCCTGGAGCGGTGAGCTTTGCCGCTGCCCGGCAGCGGGCGCTGACCGGCCTGCTGCCGGAGGAGGACGCCGCCCTGCTGGAGTCTCCCAACAACATTTTGGGCATCGAGTACTGCAAGGCCCTGCTGGGGCAGAACGCCCCCCTCCGGCCGGTGACCATCCGGAGGGAGGGCAGCGCCCACGACGGCGCCCTGGCGCCGGACACCCACCCCTCGGCCTCCGGCCTCCGGGCGCTGCTGCGGCAGGGGAAACGGGAGGAGGCCCTGTCCCTGCTGCCTCCGGCCATGGCCCGCGCTTATGAGCTGGAAGAGGCCGCCGGCCGGGCCCCGGTGTTCTGGGAGAACAGTCACCGGGCCATTCTGGCCCGGCTGCGGTCCATGACGGCGGCGGACTTTGCCGCCCTGGACCAGGGGCGGGAGGGCATTTGGAATCGACTGTACGACGCCTCCCGCGCTGCCGCCTCGCTGCCCGAACTGCTGGCCGCAGCCAAGACGAAGCGTTACGCCATGGCCCGCCTGCGGCGGATGGTGCTGTGGGCCTACCTGGGACTGACGCCCGGCGATATGCCGGAGCGGGTGCCCTATCTGCGGGTGCTGGCGGCCAATGGGACCGGTTGCCGACTGCTCTCCCGGATGCGGGAGGCGGCAGCCGTGCCGGTGTTGACCAGGCCGGCGCAGGTCCGGCGGTTGGGCCCGGAGGCCCGGCGCCTGTTTGAACTGGAGGTCCGCGCCACGGACCTGTATACCCTGGCGTATCCCCGCCTCTCCGCCGCCGGCGGCACGGAGTGGAGGGAAGGTCCCGTGATCTTAGGAGGGCCTGCGCCCTGCTGAGGAAAGGAGCAACCCCTATGAAACGGATGATCGCCCTGCTTTTGCTGCTGTGTATGCTGACAGCCTGCGCAGCCCCCGTTCCGGAGACGGAGGAGCCCACGGCTGCATCGCAGGAGATTGCCGTCCCGGAACAGAAGCAGCCGGACAGCGGCACGATGACGGGCGCGGCCACCTTCACTCAGGCTGCATCCGAGCCCTTGACCTACACGGTGGTTCTGAAGACGCTGGAGGACAGCGCCGCGGCGGCGGACGGCACGACTTTGGCTGTGCGCTCCTATGAGCTTCCGGAGATGACCGTGACCCTGCCGGACGGCACTGTGCTGACGGAGGCGGCCTCCCCGGCGGAGACGGCGGCCCTGGAGAGGGCGGAGGCCTTCAACAGCCGGTTCCGCGACTGGGCCGGGGCGGATGGCTTTGACGAGGTGACGGCCTGGGCAGAGGAGGAGCTGGCCTTTCGGACGGAGTCCGGTGGGAATTGGACACCCTACACGCTGGAGCTGGACTGTTCTGTCTATCAGACGGAGCAGATGGTGTGCATCCAGGCGGAGTATTACAGCTATACCGGCGGGGCCCACCCCAACACGGTACTGCTGGCCTGGAACTTCGACCTGATGACGGGCCAGTTCTTCGCGCCTGAGATTCTGGCAGCGGACGGGCAGATATTTCTGGACGCGGTCCGGGACGAGATCATCCGCCAGATCGACATGACGCCGGAAGCCGCCGTGGAGGCCGGCTACTGGGAGGACTATCAGGACATTGCCGCAAACTGGAGCAGCTACGCGGTCTCCTTCAATGAGGAGGGGATGACAGTGGCCTTCTCCCCCTATGAGATTGCCTGTTACGCCATGGGGCCGCAGGAGTTCCGGCTGTCCTACGAGCAGCTGGCACCGCATTTGAACAGCCATGGCCGGGATCTGCTGGGGATCGGGAAGAATTGAGGAAAAAAAGCGCGCGCCGGGCAGGCGCGCGTTTTTTGTAATTGACATACCTAGAATTACTATGTATACTAAAGGCATAGTAATTCTAGGTATGTCGCCTGGACAGGAGGTGCCCGATGGCAAAAAAGCAGACCATGGACCACGCCCAGCTGCTGGTGCTGTCCCTGCTGGCGGGGGAGGATATGTACGGCTACCAGATGATCGTGGAGCTGGCCCGCAGATCCGACCACACCTTTGAGATGAAGGAGGGGACGCTGTACCCGGTGCTCCACGGCCTGGAGCGGGACGGGGCGGTGGAGGCGTATCAGCAGGAGGCCCCCACCGGCCGGATGCGGAAATACTACCGCCTTACCCGCCGGGGGGCGGCGGTGCTGCGGGAGGAGGCTGCCGCCTGGCAGACCTACTCCGGCGCGGTGAATGCGGTGCTCCGGGCCTGTCCGGGGCTGGACCCGGCATGATATGGACAGGCGGGATTATACGGACCGGGTGCTTTCGTCCCTGCGCCGTGTGACGGAGAAGGAGCGGGAGGCCATTCGGTCGGAGCTGGACGGCCACATCGAGGACCACATGGAGGCCCTGCGGGAGCTGGGGTATGACGAGGAGCTGGCAGAAGAGCGGGCCATCGCCGCCATGGGAGAGCCAGATGAGGTGGGACGGGAGCTGAACAAACAATACACCGGCTGGGGCTGGGTGCTGGTGAGCCGGGCGGCGGTGGTGCTGACAGTGGTGCTGTGCGCTCAGGCTCTGCTGGCCCTGGGAATATTGGGGATGGTTATTGATAGCATCTCCGCCCGTATTTATCCGAATGAACCGTCTGCATATACCGCTGTGGCAGCAACGGAGCGGTTGGATATCCGCATTCCAGTTGGAAACGACATCCTGCGGGTTTACCGGATCAGCATAGGGCAGGCGGATGATACCCCAGGTGTGTGGGAGGCGGAAGTTCAGCTGTGTGCGTATGATCGAATTCCCGGCGGCATTGTGTCCAGACGGCTGATGGAGCAAACCTGGCTGGAAACGCCGGGAGGAAGGAGAGACCCTCCGAAGGGAAGCGGACGGGGAAACTGGAGGGTAGAATATGGCTCCTGCTATGTGCGCCTCTCCCCGGAGGATACATACGTCGTACTGCGCTTTGAGGCATTTGACGAGCAGATCCGTCTGGAACTGCCCCTGCCGGAACAGGAGGGATTATGAGACGGAAAAAGCTGCCCTCCCGGAAACGGCAGGCCCTGTGGCGGGTGCTGCTGGCACTGGTGAGTTTGCTGCTTGTGGATCATATTTTTGGTATCGCCCTGCTCCCGATTCAGGCTGTCCGGCGGGAGGCGGAACATGAGGGGATCGGCAGGGCCTGGGTCGTTGAGCGGAAGTGGGAGCCGTCGCTCTATAAAACACATCTTTTCTACCTGATGGAAAACGAGCGCGCTGTGATGCTGGGAGATACCCATCTCAGTCCGCTGGGCTGGGAGACGATGTTCGGAGCTACGGTGGACTGCACCGGCGAGGAACCCATATATGCGGGCTATCATCAGATCAGCCATGATGACAAGGTACTGGGCTGCTATTTTGGACAGATCAATGACCCCGCAATCGAGACAGTGGTGATCAGCATTCAGCAGGAGGAGTACGACCAGGGAAAAGCGGTACGCAGTGAGCTTCGCCGCTTGACCGTGGAGCAGGAGGACTTTGTCACCGGACGGGACCGGACATTTTTCTGGATTATGGAGCCCCTGCCATTGGAACAGTCGCCGGAAGCGGTTTGCTATCCGGTCATGATTGCCTATGACGCGGAAGGAAGAATTGCGGCGGAGTTCGACATCGAATGTTGTACATACAGCGGCTACGGCTGAGAAGAAGGCACGCCGAAAGGCGTGCCTTCTTCTAGTATGCAAGCTGACATAACATATTCTCCGCGAACCGATCCGCCCGGTCCTGAATCCCCGGCAGGGCCAGGGCCTCGCCCTTGTCGTTGGCGGTCTCCAGCAGGCAGAAGTTCGCCGGCAGCCAGAAGCCCTTGTTCATGTTCATGGCTCCCGCCGCCTGACAGGCCACGATGTCCCCGCCGGAGTAGCCGGACACCACGATGGCGAACACCGCCTTGTCCGCAAAGGAGGTGGTGCGGTACAGGGCCGTCAGCCGGTTGATGGCTGCCGTCAGGTTGGCGGACAGAGCGTCGTTGTAATTGGGGCACAGCAGCACCAGCGCGTCCGCCTCCCGGATGGCGGGGTAGACCTCCTGGACCATGACGCCGCCGTAGAAGCACCCGCCCTGTTCTCCGAAGTGGAGGCAGGTGGTGTAGGGGCAGCCGGCACAGTCCTCCAGCGTGCCGTTCCGCAGGCAGATCTCCGTGATGTCACAGCGTTCCTCCAGCCGGGTCCGCACCAGCCCCCACAGGGCCAGGGTGTTGGAGGTGGCCCGGCTGGAGGCGTGGAGGGCCAGCAGCTTCGGCCGCTCCAGCCGGGGGCGGGAGAAGGCCAGCACCCGCTCCACCAGATCCGCCGTCGCCAGATGGTAGGCCGCTTCCAAAGAACAGCCAGCGTTTCGGGCCTGGACCGTGAAGTTCCGCAGATCGCCAGTGCCTTCCACCAGAGGGCGGCCCACAAAGGCGCAGCCCGCAAGGTTGGCGGCCAGCACCAGGTCCCGGCCCGCTGCCTTGGTGTACAGATCGCCGGGGGCGTCCACCAGCACGCTCCCCACGCAGCGGTCCAGGCAGTTTGGATGGGTGCGGAGATGGGCCAGCAGGTCATAGAACCCGCGGTTCACGCCGCCCTCATCCAGGGAGACGACAAACAGGAGCCGCCGTCCCGTCAGCGGACCCTCCAGGCGGGATAGCACCTCTGCCTGCCGCCCCACCAGGGCCGCCTCCAGCACTCCGGCGCACCGGGGGGAGAGCGCCCCGCCGGGGCGGATCACCGTCAGTTCTTCAGATATGCCGATCATCTCCTTCCTGCGTCCGGCTGCATTCCGGCCGAGCCCCCGCCCGGTGCGCGGGGCAAAGCGGCGTGCAGCGGCCGGTATGATGAAACGCAGCGGCAGCCGCCCGCTAAATGATCTCCCGCAGAAGCGTCTGGGTTTCCCGCAGCCGCTCGAACAGCGGTGTGGGCAAAGAGGCAGTCTCGATTTCCAGACCGGCGGCGGTTAAACGGTTGCGGACGCCGAACCAGATCCCCCCCAGAGCCACCGAGCTGCAATGCCAGCTCCGGCGGAGCGTCAGCAGCAGCTGCATGGCGCCGGAGGAAATGGCAGGGGCCACGTAGGGCTTGAAGCCCAGCTCCCGGATCCGCAGATTGGCGGTGGCCACCAGTTCCGTCAGCTCCCGGGAGAGGCCGTCATCATAATGGGAGAGGGAGTTGGCGATCACCAGCCCCTGACCATGAGGGCCATAGCTGCGGCCATCCAGCAGGAAGCTGCGGAACCGGGGATCCTGCTTGGCAAAATAGGCCGCACGGGCGTTCATGACCCCCAGTCCGAAGCCCTGGATCTGTTCCGCCCGAAGCCCCTGCCCGTCCCACTGGCCGTCGGGACCCTGGTTGGAGGCCAGATACGCCGCCTTGCACAGGGGATCCACCGGGTCGGACAGTACAATAAAGAGTCCCCGGAATCCCGCCTGCCGGGCCTGCCGGGCGTAGTCCTCCACCAGCGGCCGGTTGGCGCCGAACTGGGCCATCCGCACGTCCCGGACACCGCCTCCCACCGGAGGAACGCCGCGAGTGGCGGCGAAGAGGAACACATCACAGCGGAACAAGTCCCCGGCCGCTACCGGCTCCACTGCCGGAAGAGCGTCGTAGTCCCAGGGCCAGGATACCTGCTCCATCTCCGTGACCCAGCGGGCCACAGTCTTCTGATTCAGGTCGCAGATACCGATGCTCTCAATACAGTCGCCTCCCAGGAGCTTCAGCGCCGTCAAAAGGGTGCTGCCCACATCACCTACCGCCAGCAGATTCACCCGCAGGCGGCTTGGCAGATGCATGGCGGGCGCCTTGGTAAAGTCAGCCCAGCGGGGGTGGCGGATGTTAACCGCCCGCAGCAGCCGGGCGTCGATGGTGTGCTGGAGGCGTTTGGGCAGGGAGGGGACCGGAACGCCCATCCGGGAGGGGTCCAGCCAGGTCACATCCTCCGTCTCCGCAGTGAGCTGCCGGGGGTCTGAGACGCAGAAAGAGGACCGGCTGCGAATCGGGTCCCGGTCGATGAGGAAGAGGCTGGGCGTCCCTGCGGAGGGACGCTTCGCCGGCTCCAGGGGGAGGTCCGGCAGCAGAGAGGCGAAGATGACCTCCCCGTGGCGGTAGTAATACATAAGGGCTCCTTTCGCCTGGATGGCGCGCCAGGCCCGCGGTCAGGATTGGAGGACGTTCCGCATCCGCAACAGCATCTCCAGGTCGTTCTGCAGAAATACGGAGGCAGGAAGACTGGGGTCATAGTGCATACAGCTGCCCTTGTCCGGGGAGAGGGGCAGGATCACCGCCTCACTGAGGCGGGAGAGGGTGAGGTTGCGGGCGTACCGCTCCCGGAAGGTGGTCTCCAGGGCCAGCAGGATGTCCCGGGCGTTCTCCAGGCAGGCACAGGAGAAACGGAACACCGCCTCCCGTCCGCACTCCCGGTAGAAGCGGGGGAAGGCGTAGGGCAGGATCAGGTTCACCGCTGGGGTCAGGCCGGGGACGGAGGGCTCCTCATGCCCCACAGTGTCGCCGCCGATGAAGGGGTACATGGTGGACTCCACGAACCAAGAACGCATATTCGGAATGAAATAGACGCTGTCCACACTGCGGCCCTTGGCGGCCATCAGATCCCGTCCACGGCCGGACAGCAGGCCCACCAGCACCCGGTCGATGACCACACCCTCCTGCCGGAAGAGGGGATCCAGCGCCCGGATCCGGTTGCCGGAGTGGAGCAGGTCGTCCACCAGGATCACCGGCCGGCGGAAGGAGTGGATGGTGCGGATCTGGCTCTCCAGCGGCGCGTAGCCGGGGAAGTTCTCAATGTCGAAGGAGGTGAGGTCCCTGGCAAAGACCTTGTCGGTGTGGATGGTCTTGGTGACGGTGTTGGGGATAGCATTGCCCCGCAGGATCTTGCCGAAGGGTACGCACATCTTGGGACCCAGTACCCGGGGCACTGTGGGCTCCGCCGGGACGCCGTTCAGGTCCACGATCTTCCGCACCAGACGGTGGTAAATGACCTCCGCGTTCAGGGACAGGATCAGAGAACCCGGATACAGGCCGGTGAGAGCCCGCTGCATCCGGCAGTGGGCGGCGCGGACCGCCGCCAGCACGGTACGGTCGGAGGAGAAAGGCTCCTTCAGCGTGGTGGGGATGTTCTGCAGCAGTACGGAGGGAGAGCGCATATCCACCAGCAGCAGGGGCTTTGCGCTGGGCAGCTCCGCCGGGACAAAGCCTTGCCTCTCCAGCAGGTCCAGCGTCTCCTCCGACGCAGTGGCGTGCCACACGGCATAGCTGCAGTCCGCTCCCAGGGAGCGGGAGAGGGCCTCTGTCATCAGCAGCTGGCCCACATCATAGCTGCCGCTGGAGCCGCGGGCGGTGTAAAGTCCGGTGAGCAGCTGAACCCGCCCCGCCGTGTGCTTGCGGACATAGTCCGCCAGCTCCGTGTCCCCCAGGGCCTCATACAGCCCGCCGGAGTTCACGGTCCGCAGGGTCAGAAAACCCAGCACCCGGGGGCGGGATCCCGCGTCCCGCAGGATGCAGAGGCCGTCCCTGGGGTCGATCTCCGGCGGCTGCTCCCGCCCCTGAAGCGGTACCTCCGTCAACTCCTCCCACAGGTGCCGGTCCGGCTGGGAGATGTGGGAGAACTCCAGATCCCCCGCCCGGAGGATCCGCTTGTACTGGGGCTCCCGGAGATAGAGGCTGTTGCGGTAGATGAAGTCCTGTACCACCGGGTCAATGAGGGTGGAGATGTCCCGTCCCAGGTCGATGTTCTCCCGGATGCGGGTGGAGCTGATGTCTTCCAGATGGGTGGGCAGCTGCAGCTGGATGATGCGGCCGGAGATGCAGCCCAGATCTGCGTCGATCTCCCGTCCCTCCGCGTCGCTGGAGCGGCGGAAGACGATGTGGTTCATGGAGTGGACGGACCCCGGCACCGGTGCCGCCTTGTAGGAGGATGCGTTGGCTACCACGTCCGAGCCCACCGCCAGGTACAGCTCCCGGCCGGAAAAGACCTCCCGCAGCCGGTCCAGGTCCTCCGGCGTGGCCAGGTTCACTGGGATGTCGTGGGGGAAGAGGTACACGTCGAACTCGTCCGCCACGGACATGCTGACGATCTGCCTCCGCACCAGGGAGGGCTGCGCCTTCTTGGACCAGGAGAACTCGTCGATGGCCAGATACACCTCCATCCCCAGGTCCCGGATCTCCTGGACGATGCCCTTGTGGCTCAGGGAGAAGGGGTCGAAGGTGCCGGGAAAGAAGGCGGCCCTTGCCGGCATGTAGAATGGGAAGTCTCCGCTTTCAATCTGATAGGAGACGATGAAGCGGTAGATGTGGGAGAGGGCGGCGGCGGTGTAGAAGAAGCTCAGCTCCTGTTCCGGCTGCTCTCCCAGCAGGAAGAGGATCTTCTTGGCCATCAGGGTGAAGAGGGCAGCCTTCCCCTCGTAGGAGAGGGTCTGTGAGGCGAAGATCCGCTCGCCCAGGATCTGCAGCGCCTCCTGCCGCACGCTCTGACGATAAGAGGCCAGGCCCTTCAACAGCAGGCCTGCCAGCCGCCGCCAGCGGCGTTCCAGTACCTCCCGGGACTCGTGGAACCGCTGGGCGTATACGGCGTAATGCTCCAGCATGGCGCCCACAGTGGCCAGGGCGGCGGCCACCACCACGGTGTTGGCGGAGGAGAGGAGGATCTGCATCTGATCCACGATCTCGTCCAGCT
The DNA here is from genome assembly GCF_934833455.1 of Oscillibacter sp. KLE 1728. Taxonomy (NCBI): domain Bacteria; kingdom Bacillati; phylum Bacillota; class Clostridia; order Eubacteriales; family Oscillospiraceae; genus Oscillibacter; species Oscillibacter sp. KLE 1728. The sequence continues at coordinate 10,668 of NZ_CAKVVF010000025.1, read as the reverse complement.
CCCTGGGCGTCAGCCACAGGGCAAACTGGCCCAGGTACTGGGGGATGTACTGGGAGATCTCCGTCTGCCCGGTCTCCAGCACCTTGGAAAGCTCCACGGCCACCTCGTTCCGGCGGTCCGGCGTCAGGGCCGGAGCAATGGCCAGCAGGGAAGTGCCCGCCAGCCGGCGGACCACGATATTCTCACTGACCTTCATCAGGTTGGAGAAGTGGGTGGCGATGTGGAGCACGTTGGCGCGGTCTCCCTGTTCCACCTGACCCAGCAGGTACTCCACGCCCACGGCCTTCAGAACCCAGTGGGTCGCAGTCTTCAGGTTGTCCAGAAACACATTGCTCACAACGTCCTGCCGGTCCAACAGAGACCGCTGGATGGAGACATCCAGGCCCAGCCGCTCTCCCAGGCGGGCCTGGAGAAACAGCAGCGGCGTGCTTCCCCGGCAATCCGCTGCCTCCACGGCGGCAGTGATGGCCGCGGCGTCCCGGCCATTGGGGTCCAGGGCCGTCAGCAGGTGGTGGAACAGCCGCAGGGCGGCGGCCTTCTGGGGCAGGCCGCCCCGTTCCAGCCACCAGACGGAAAAGCCGGTCAGCACGTGCAGATCCTCGGCGGATACCCGGTCCAGCGGCAGGCTCAGCACCGTGTCCAGCAGGGCAAAGGCCGCATCGGCGTCCACCAGTTCCGGGCGGCGGTAGTGGCGGAACAGCTCCCCGGCAAAGCGGGGGGCGTCGGCGTCGGAGCAGTTCATCAGCAGCGCGTCCGCCGCGGTCTTGGCCTGATAGCGGATCATGCTGATCTGCCGGGGCGTCAGCCGCCGGTCCGGGTCGATGAGCTTTTCCAGGTACTCCGCCCACAGCTGGAAGGGCAGGTCTTCCTCCGGGTCCGGCGGGGCGTCGGCCGGGGGCTCCTTCTGATAGCCCAGGCGGAAGGCGGCCAGGATGCGTCCGATGAGGGCGGCGGCCCGGCGGCGGATGTCTCCGTCCGGGATCAGCAGCAGCTCGTACAGAAAGTCCAGGGTCTGCTGCTTCTGGGAGGCGTTCCAGTAGGTGAAATACTCCTCAAAAATGGAGACGTATGCCTGGAGCCGGGCGGGGTTCTTTTCGCCCCGGGCGGCCTCCAGAGTGTTGCCGAAGAGCTGCTCATGGCCCAGCCGGTGCATCAGGCGGATATTGTGGTCCACGGCGGTACGCCGCAGAGCGGTCACCACCTCGTCCGTGTTCAGCAGGGCAGCATTTTTGGCCGGGCGGGCGGGGCCGTCGGCGGTGCGGAGGGTGGTGTCCACCCCAAAGGAGATGAGATAGTCCTCAAAGTCCCGCAGCTTGGCGTAGACATAGCGGTAGCGCAGGCGCTTGGCATCGTCCACATTGTCCAGCTTGCTGAGGATGACGTCAAAGGCCTCCTGCAGGGAGTAGAGGCAGGGGATCTCCCGGCGGTCCTCCCCATAGGTCTGCTTCACCCGGAAGTCCGCGTACACCAGCGTCAGGGACTCCGAGGACAGGTTCTCGATCTCCAAATCCCAGACGGAGTGGTTGGCCGCGATGTGGCCCAGGGCCGTCAGTCCCCGGCGGGTGAACCACTGGTCGGTGTAGTAATAGTGCAGGTAGGGCACCCGTTCCCCGGGCTTGCAGCCGAATTTGCCCAGGTCGTGGCCCAGGGCGGCTCCGGAGATCAGCCCCAGGTCGATGAGTCCGCCGGAGGCGCAGAAGGCCCGGGCCACCCGCATGGACACATAGTGGACGCCGGCGATGTGCTCCAGGGTGCGGAAGGATGTGACCTCCCGGCTCAGGCGGAGCATCTCATAGATGTATTCCTCCCGGAACCGGTAGCAGAAGCGGCGGTACTCCTCCGCCACACCGCTGTGGGAGAGTTCCTCCTCCGTGCAGAATTCAAAGTCCAGCCAGAAGTCAAAGGGCAGGCAGGTCCGCTCCGCGTCAAACAGGACCTGGAGCAGCTGCAGAAAGCACAGCGCTCCATCCCACTGGGCGGAGGTATGTCCGGGGTCCGACGCCGGATACAGCAGCGCCCGGGCCACCTGGTAGGCGTAGGACAGCCATCCCTCAGCGGGATCCGGCGCCACCTGGTCCAGCAGGGGGCGGAAGGCCGCCAGGGCGTCGGCGCAGGAGATCCGGCCCCGGATGGGCACCAGATCCCGAAGCAGCTGGTGCCAGTCGGCGCCGCCGAAGATACGCTCCGCGTCGGCGCGGGCCATTCCCAGCTTCTGAAGAAACGCGGGCGATTCAAAGGCCTCCGCCGCCTGAATATGCAGGGGCTTTCCCAGTTGTCGTTCCATGGGTATCGTCTCCCTTTTCCTCTGGTGTCGTTTTTTTTCAGTATATCGCATTTGTGGGCCGGAAGGAAGAGAAATCTCAGGGGCCGTGTCAAAAAAGCGGTCCCCGCCCCGATGGGCGGAGACCGCGGAAACGCTCACTGCGTAAAATGTGTGTGGTTGAAGATGTGGTCCTCACAGAAGCAGTGGTAGCCCGCGCACTTGGAGCAATAGCGGAACTGCAGGTCCGGAAAGTCCGTATCTGTGCGGCCGCAGACCTCGCACTTGTGGCGGTAGCCCTGCTGCTGGGCCTTCTTCCGCTGCTGCTTCACTGCGGACTTGAACTGGATGGTCTGGTGGGAGTTCTGATGGCGGACGGCAAAGCCGAACTCCCGCAGAAGGTCCCCGATCCTGTCCCAGAAGAACACCAGATACACCAGCCAGACGGCCAGCAGCTGGGGCAGTGTGAACAGCGCCGCCCACATACCGGAACGGAGCAGGTCATACAGGGTCAGCAGCACATACAACGCCGCCAGCCACTTGGCCTTGACTGGCAGGATCAGATAGACGCGGATCAGCGCGTCAGGGTACAGGGTAGCAAAGGCCAGGAACAGGATCTGGTTGAGATTGCCGCTGCTGACAACGGGAAGCGGGGACCACAGTATGCTGATCATGCCGAATACCACCATCAGCACGGCGCAGGCCAGATAGAACAGGGTGAACTTGGCGGTGCCCCAGTACTCCTCAATGGAGGTGCCGATGAAGTAGTAGAAGGACAGGCTGATGAAGATCCAGAACAGAGAGCCGTTGGTGGGCAGGAACATCCAGGTGACCAGCCGCCACAGCTCTCCCTGCAGAACGAGCTCTGCGTTGAAGTACAGCATATAGCTGGCATAGCCATTGGAGAACAGGTCCAGCACAAATACCGCGGCCATGATCCCCACCAGAAACTTCATCAGGTTCGGAATGCCGAAGCGGGGATGCTGCAGGCAAAAGCGGTCCACGCTGTCGCAGAGTTTTCTCACGGTGAAGCCCTCCAGAACATTTCAAATATACAAGCGATATCCATTATACCCGATCAGAGGAAAAAAGTCATGTATAATTTTTGAACAGGCGGAACATCTGCGCAGTTTTCCGACGGGGCGACGGATTTCTCCGCAAAACCGGAAAAACCGTATTGACAAACGGGAAAAACCTGATAAGATAATAGGGACAATTTTATTACCCTTATCAAGAGTGGCGGAGGGAACGGCCCGATGAACCCACGGCAACCTGCTTATGACAAGGTGCCAAATCCGGCGGTGATCGACAGATGAGGAGCAAGCAACCAAATCCGTTTGTGCGTTTCGCCGTCGAAACGCACATTTTTTTCGCCCCTTGATGAGGTCAGTGCTCAGAAAGGAACCTGTACTATGGCAAGACACTATCTCTTCACCTCCGAATCCGTCACGGAGGGCCACCCCGACAAGGTCTGCGACCAGATCTCCGACGCCGTCCTGGACGCCATTCTGGAGCAGGACCCCAACGGCCGCGTGGCCTGCGAGACCACGGCCTGCACCGGATTGATCCACGTGATGGGCGAGATCACCACCAGCTGCTATGTGGACATCGCCCACATCGCCCGGGAGGTGGTCCGGGACATTGGCTATGACCGGGGCAAGTACGGCTTTGACTGCGACACCTGTGCTGTGGTTACCTCCATCGACGAGCAGTCCGCCGACATCGCCATGGGCGTGGACAAATCCCTGGAGAACAAGGAGGGCACCGACAGCGAGCTGAGCAACGGCGCCGGTGACCAGGGCATGATGTTCGGCTACGCCTGCGACGAGACGCCGGAACTGATGCCCCTGCCCCTGTCCCTGGCACAGAAGCTGTGCAAGCGCATGGCGGAGGTCCGCAAGAGCGGCCAGGTGCCCTATATGCGGCCCGACGGCAAGAGTCAGGTCACCGTGGAGTATGACGAGCACAACCGCCCTGTCCGGGTGGATACAGTGGTCATCTCCACCCAGCACGACCCCGATGTCTCCCTGGAGCAGATCCGGAAGGACATGATCGAGCAGGTGGCCAAGGCCGTGATCCCCGCGGACATGCTGGACGAGAACACAAAGTATTACGTGAACCCCACCGGCCGTTTCGTCAAGGGCGGCCCGGCGGCGGATTCCGGCCTCACCGGCCGGAAGATCATCGTGGATACCTACGGCGGCAGCGCCCCCCACGGCGGCGGCTGCTTTTCCGGCAAGGATCCCACCAAGGTGGACCGCTCCGCGGCCTACGCCGCCCGGTACGTGGCCAAGAACATCGTGGCCGCGGGCCTTGCCCGCCGCTGCCAGGTGCAGTTGGCCTACGCCATCGGCGTGGCCCAGCCGGTGAGTGTGCTGGTGGACACTTTCGGCACCGGTACGGTGGGAGACGACAGGCTGGAGACTGCCGTCCGCAAGGTGTTTGACCTGCGGCCCACGGCCATCATCCGGGACCTGGACCTGCGCAAGCCCATCTACCGCAAGCTGGCGGCCTACGGCCACATGGGCCGGGAGGACCTGGGCGTGACCTGGGAGAAAACTGACCGCACGGAGGCTCTGAAGGCCGCCGCAGAGGCGTGAAGCCTTTTCCAAAACTGAATCAAACGGTATGATACAGGCGGCGCCGCTGATTTTCAGCAGCGCCGCCTTTTCCGCTCAAAGCTCCATGGACAAATATACCATGTCCGACAAAAGCCGCCCCCCTTCGTATATGGGGTGGTCGTAAAATTGAAGGAAGAAATTGGGGACCCGGTGGCTTTCCCGGAACCCGCAGGCCCGGTAGAAGGGGAGGGTGAGGGGACTGTCCCCAGTGCCCACCAGGAGGCGTGTCCCTCCGGCGGTCCGGCAGGCGCCGGCCACATGCCGAACCATGGCCCGGCCGTAGCCCTGGCGCTGAAAGGCCGGCTCCACGGCCAGATTTTTGATCTCGAACACGCCCGGCGCCTCCTTGGTCACCACGCACACGGCGCGAAGTCCGCCATCGTACAGCGCCAACAGCGTTCCGCGGTCCAGATAGCGGTCGATCATGTCCTCCTGTTCGTCTCCCAGCAGCAGGAGGGGGAGAAAGTCCCGCTTGCCCGACTCGATTCTGCGAATATCCATGCCTGCGCCTCCCTGTCTCTGATACGGGTAGAAGAGCACATTTCCTCCGGATTGTCAAGTCCGGGGTGCCGTAATTTGTCTAAAAGAGTCCGAATGTGTCGAATCTATTTCAAAAACCTGCGATTTTTGATATGCTATGTATGAATTGAAGAGGAGAGGAGACGGTTTCGGATGGATGAAGATATCCTGCGGACAGTGGAAAAAATCAGTGGGAAACTGAGCCGGGACTGCTATTACGACCTGTGCTGCCTGGTCAAGGCTGCCATCCCCCGTATGCCGGGCACCTTCTCCATGGAGACGCTGTATCCGGAGGCGCAGAGATACAGTGAAAAGGAAAAGGACACCCTGGCAAAGGCCCTCTCCCGGGCGGCGGAGGACATCTGGGACTGCGGAGACCGGGCGGAGCTGCAGAAGCTCTTTCAACGCGTGCTGCGGGAAAAGCCCACGCCGAAGGATCTGGTCCGGGTGCTGGCCTTGTCGGTCTGGCGCCGGCGCAAGGCGGTGCGGCCGCAGGTGCGCTATCAGGTTCTGGAGACCCGGCACCCCCGGCGATTCGGATTCAGCGGCGAATCCTGGGAACCGGAGCGACATCTGGTGGTCCTGCTGCCGGGAAGGGAACAGGCAGAGGTAGAGCAGCTGGTGCGCAGACTGAATCAGCGGCAGATCCCTATCCAGGAGGCGGAGGAGCGTTTTCTGAATGGGGAAGATCTGCTGCCGGTCCTTTGAACAGAGGAGGAGCCTCCCGTGGGAGGCTCCTCCTCTGCTTTGCGCCGGGTGTGTTACAGGAACTGCTTCATCTGGGCGGCGTTGGCTTCCTCGGTGTGCAGCAGCCGCTCCGCGAGATTTCGGATCTCACGGTTTCCACCGGCGTAGTCCCCCAGATGCCGGGTACTTTTGGTGGCCCCCATGGTGTTTCCCTGAATGACCATCTCCGCGATGTTGGATGCAGAGGGGTCTGCCAGCGTTTTGAAAGTGGACATGACCTCTGCGGACACCTTGGCCAGAAGGCCTGGGTCCCTGGGCTCCTCTCCCAGAGACCGGAGCAGGCGCTCCGCCTGATCCGCGATCTGGCGGTACTCGGCGCCCTGCTGGCTCAGAACCCGCCGCAGGCTGTCATCCCGGACCTGCCCGTCCAGGCTGTTCAGCCCCTCAATGCCCATCTCCGCCGTCTCATGGACGTATTGGAGCAGCTCGATATCGTTCATATTGGATCACCTCGCTCCTAGTATGCCCGGCTTTTCCGGGAAAAGACGTTGACCTTCCCGGGGAAATCGGGTACAATAGCTCCGTGTAAGAGCCCCAGATTCTGGGGGGAGGGCGCCGGAGTTTCCGCGCCGTAGACTGAAGAGAGGCGCCGGAGGGCGCAAGGAGGCTGTCTATGCCCAGCATTTCCGTCATTGTGCCTGTCTATCAGGCGGAGAAATTTCTCAGAGACTGCGTGGAGAGCGTACGGCGGCAGACCTTTTCCGACTGGGAGCTGCTGCTGGTGGATGACGGCTGCACCGACGGCTCCCCGGCTCTCTGCGATGAGCTGGCCCGGGAGGATGACCGCATCCGGGTGTTCCACAAGGAGCGCAACAGCGGCGTCAGCGAGACCCGGAATGTGGGCCTTGACCATGTCCGGGGGACCTATATCGCCTTTCTGGACTCCGACGATCAGTACGAGCCCCAGTGCCTGGAGACGCTGTGGAACCTGCGGGAGCGGGCCGGGGCGGATACCGCCGCCTGTGCGCACCTGAACCTGTGGCCTGATGGCAGCGAGACGCCGGAGCCGGTGCTGCCCGCCGGGATCTACGACGCCGACGCTATCCGGGAGAAAATCGTCAATCCCCTGCTGGGGGACCGGCTGGCCCAGCCGGTGTTCAATGGATTCATCTGGCGCTATCTGTTCTCCGCAGAGATTTTTGACAGACTCCATCTCCGCTATGAGGGCGCCTATCTGGAAGACGAGCTGTTCCTGATGGAGTATTTCTGCAACGCCCGGCGCCTGGCGGTGACGGAGACGCCCCTGTACCGCTATCTCCAGAATCCGGCCTCCGCCACCCACAAGTATATGAAGGACTTCCAGCAGGTCTTCGGCCGCTTCATGGAGCGGAAGGAGGACTTGGCCGCCCGGTACGGCCTGACGCCCGGCCGCCCCCAGTGGCGGGAGAACTCCAACTGGGCCGGGCTGTTGATCGCCATCGGCAACGAGTACGCCCCGGGCAATCCCAAGACCCTCCGGCAGCGGCAGGAGACCATCCAGGCCTTGTGCGCGCGGCCGGATATGGCCCACGCCATCCGGACGCTGTCGCCCGCCGGCATGAGCCGCAACAAGCAGCTGGCAGCAAAGCTGGTGCGGGGGGGCCGCTTCTGGCTGCTCTCCCAGCTGTACCGGATCAAAAACCGCATCTGAAGAAACGAGGTTTCCCTGCATGAGCATTCTCCGCGAAAGCTATCTGTATCACCTCTGGGCGGTGCTGTGCACCGTCTACTATGACAGCGCCGTCCACCGCTGCCTGGTGCGCATGGGCGCCTGGTGCAACCGCCAGATCGACGAGAGCCGTGTTCTCCGGGTCCTGTGTCGGGAGGGCGTTGCGGCCCGGGCCTGGGAGGAGAGCATCCTCTGCCGGCTGCTGACGGGCCTCATCAACCTGCCTGCCTGGCTGCTCCACAAGCTGTACCTTGCCCTGCGGGCTACGTTTGATGACAGCGTTTTCTCCCGTCTGGCCTTTGAGATGGGACATGAGACCGCCATCGCCCAATCCTGGCTCATCATGCTATTGTGGGTGATTCCCTTCTCGCATTGGAACAACGCATATAGTATGCTGGGCTTTGCCGCCCTGCTGGTGCTGTTCTATGCCGGGGCCATGTCCCGGCGGGACTTCCGGCTGGACGTGAAGCACATCGGGTTCTATCCGGTGGTGCTGTTCGGAGCCATGTTCCTGGCGGTGCTGTTCTCCTATGAGCCCTCCGCCTCCTTCCGCTTCCTGCTCTACCATATCTCCGCAGCGCTGTGCGTGCTGGTGACGGTCAGCGCTGTCCGGGGCACAGAGGATTTGAAGCGGCTGGCCGCCGGCGGTGGGGTCTGTGTGCTGGTGTCCTCGCTGTACGGTGTGTACCAACGGATCCAGGGCGTGGAGGTCAACGAGTCCTATGTGGACCTGGAGGTCAACGCCGGTATGCCCGGCCGGGTGGAGTCCTATTTCGACAACCCCAACACCTTTGCAGAGGTGCTGATCCTCCTGCTGCCCCTGGTACTGGCGCTGATCCTCTGCTCCAAGCGGGGCATCTCCCGCGTGACGGCCTGCGGCGTGTTTGCCGTGGGTGTGCTGGCTCTGGGCATGACCTACTCCCGGGCCAGCTGGGTTGGCATGGCCTGTGCCATGGTGGTGCTGGTGTTTTTGTGGAAGCCCAAGCTGATCCCCGCCTTCGCGGTGCTGTGCGTGGTGATGGTCCCTTTCCTGCCGGACACCATCTGGCACCGGGTCCTGACGATCTTCAATCCGGCGGATACCTCCACTGCCAGCCGCATCCCCTTGTATCAGGCGGCACTGGAGGTCATCCGGACGTCTCCCGTCTCCGGCGCGGGTCTGGGCACCGCCGCCGTGCAGGACTACATCAGCGACTTCAACCTCTACCACGCAGAAGCGCCCTTCGTTCATGCCCACAACTTCTACCTGCAGGTATGGATCGAGGCGGGACTGCTGGGGTTCCTGGGCTTTGTGGGCTCCATGCTGTGGAACATCAAAAAGGCGGCCCGCACGGTCCGGCACTGCGCCCCCTCTGCCGCCCGCACCATCACCTGTGCCGGAGCGGCGGCTCTGTGCGGCGCCATGGTGTGCGGTCTGGCGGATTACCTGTGGAACTATCCCCGGGTGATGTGCATTTTCTGGTTCGTGTTCGCGCTGACCATCGCGGGGATCAAGGTCTGCCGCCGGGAGACGGAGGCGGCCTGATGGAGGAGAGAAACTGCCCGATGGAAGATCCATTCGCATTTTTGACCCTGAACTTTCTGAAGAAGTCGGAGATTTTTCCCGGCTCCCTCGGCACCTTCCGCTACCGCTTCCAGCGGACGGGAAAGGTGAACGATGGCACCGTCCAGGCCTGGGTCTATGAGAACATCTGCTTTGAAAAGGCCCAGCACATTGAGACGGAGACCTTCCCCTGGACAGAGGAGGGCATGGCATCCCTGCGCTCCTGGCTGAACGAGCGCCTGCGGGAACGGGGAAGCGAGCTCTACCGGGTCTGGGGAGGCCGATAAAAAACAACAGCATACTGTAAGGCAGCCCGCGGAGGGATTCTCCGCGGGCTGCCTTTTTGCGCAATTCGGAACTTTTTTGGAAAGCATCTCCATAGGCGGAACATATCCGACGCCATTTTGGGTATGCTTACAAAAAATACCCGCGTCTGTGCGGGCGGATTTGGGAGGAGTCAAGATGGAAGAAATCACGCTCACAGGACAGTCTATCTCCGCGTTCCGGGAATTTCTGGTGGAAAACGAGAAGGCCCGTGCCACAGTGGAAAAATACGTGCAGGAGGCGGAACAGCTGCGACTGGCTCTGTGCGGCGCCCCGGTGACCAAGGCGGGTGTTCTGGCATACCGGGAGCGCCTGCAGCAGCAGTACAGGGCTCTGACGGTCAACAACAAGCTCTCTGCTGTGAACGCGTATCTGCGGTTCTGTGGAGCGGAGCACTGCGAGGTGAAGTTGCTGAAGGTTCAGCGGCGGGCGTTTCGGGAGGAGCAGCGGGACCTGACGGAGTCGGAGTACCGCCGGTTGCTCTCCATTGCCAAGGGGCGCAAGAACCAGCGGCTGTACCACGTGATGCTGACGATCTGCGCCACCGGTATCCGGGTGAGCGAACTGCGCTTCATCACGACGGAGGCCCTGCGTGCTGGCCGGACGGAGATCCGGCTGAAGGGAAAGTGCCGGACCGTCCTGCTGCCGCAGGAACTGGCGGAACGCCTGCGGCGGTATGCCAGGGCGCAGGATATCCAGGAGGGGCCCTGTTCCGCACCCGCACTGGGCGGCCCCCGGACCGCAGCAACATCTGGCATGAAATGAAAACCCTCTGCCGGGAGGCCGGCGTGATGCCGGAAAAGGTATTCCCGCACAATCTGCGGCACCTGTTCGCCAAGTGCTTTTATGAACAGGAGAAGGATCTGGCGCATCTGGCGGACCTTCTGGGCCATTCCTCCATTGAGACAACCCGGATTTATGTGGCAGTGAGCGCCAGGGCCCATGAACAGATTCTGGAAAAAATGCGGCTGATCGTTTAACAACAAAACAATGATTCTGTTGTAAA
>NZ_CAKVVF010000024.1:21371-27609 GCF_934833455.1 Oscillibacter sp. KLE 1728 | reverse complement strand
CCCCGCCCGTGCGGGCCGCGTACCGTCAGGGACGGGCACTGGAGCGGGACTTCCCGGACAATGACTGCCGGGTCTACCGCAACATCTTCCGCACAGCCCGGGAGCTGGACACGGCGCTGGACGGGCTGGATGAGGACGGCACCCCGGCACTGTACCTGCGGAAAGCCCTGCGGGAGCGGGTGTCCGAGCTAAAGGAGATGTACACGGAGAACTATGCGGTCCGCAAATATCGCGGAGCGTGTACTGGAGGGGACGCATTATGACTGGACTAGAGCTGCTGAGGACCACTGACACCACGGTGGAAGAGATCGCGGACATCATCTCCGAGCACTGCCCTCCCGTCACCCCCGGCAACTGCGACCAGCTCTCCTGCCGGGCCTGCTGGCTGGCGTGGCTGACCGCAGGAGATCCGCCAAAAGAAAAGGGGCCGTCCGACAAGCGAACGGCCCCGGGCGAGGAAGGGCTGCATCCCAACCTCACCGAGTACCTGCGAATGGAGAGGCGGACCCAGCGCGAAACCAAGCAAATCCTCAATCGGCTTGCTCGACATGAACCTGGGTCACAATGTCCACATACTCCTCAAGACGGCGAAGCAGGAACTCCTTGAATTTCTCACGGTCGAGAACGCCATTCTCAGCGAGAAAATCAACGAGCGCCCAAAATTCCGGGGAGTTTGTGAGCCGCTTCTCAAGCACAGCATCGGCAAAGTCGTTGCCGGATCTCAGCTTGAAATCATCCATCACAGTCACCCCCTCTCCGGGCCGGCAGGCCCTAGCTCCATTATACAGGACGGGAGCGGGGATGAAAAGAGCGCAGCAGGGACAAGGAAAATGAGAAAGAGAGGCCCGGGCGCCCGGGCAGGAGGAGAGACATGAGACAACAGAACAAGCGGCTCACCCCCTTCGGGCGGCTGGTAAGCAAGGCGCTGATCGACCGGGATATGACGCGGAGGGCGCTGGCGGCGGCAGTGGGGATCAGTCCGCAGTATCTGAGCTACATTCTGAACGGGACGCGGTCCGGGAAGCGGTACATCGAGGCCATCGCGCGGGTGCTGGAGCTGGACCAGAAGCAGGTCGGGAAGACCACGGCGGCCTGACGGCAAGGGGGGAGACAGGTGCAGGAGACATATATCACATTGGAAGAAGCCGCCCGCTTTGAGGGGATATCCTATAAAGGACTAACTTCTCGCATATCACGCAATCCGGCGCGGTACAAGACGCGGACGGAGGCCCGGGAGGGCGGCGGGAAGGAGCTTGTGCTCCTGTCCACAGCGAGCCTGAGCCAGAAGGGGCGGCGGGCCTACCGGGCGCAGATCCGGGCCATGGCGGAGCCGGAGGAAGCGGGAGAGACGGCGCCCTGGTACGTGGAAGCGGACCTGGGCAGCTACATCGAGCAGCACAAGCGGGCGTACTACGAGGCGGTGGAGCTGGCGCGGCGGGTGCAGGACTTCTTGAACTACACCGGACCGAACAGGACGGAATACGCGGAGCGGCTGGCGGTAGGGCTGGGCGTGAGTCCGCAAACCCTGTACCGCTACACGCAGAGCGTGCAGGAGGCCGGCGTCTGGGCACGGAAGCTGGAAGAGGCGGACGGGCACGGCCGGGACTACTTCCGGGCGCTGGCGCTGTGCCGGAAGCCCCGGGAGAAGGCCACGTTCCCCAGCCTGACGGAGGAGCAGAAAGCCATCATCCAGAACATCTGGTTCGACCGGGACTTCGCGGACAACGGCTGCACGGTGGAGATGCTGTACGAGGCGTTCCAGCAGCAGGGCGCGGCCCGCGGCTGGGAAAGCGTGCCGAGCTGCAAGACAGTGGGGCGGTATGTGCGGCACCTGATGGAGCTGCCCGCGGCGGAGAGCGCCCGGTATCTGGCGGCGAACGGGCTGCGGGAGTGGAAGAACAAGAAGGAGATCAAGGGCAAGCGGGACAGCAGCACGCTGGAGGTGATGGAGTATCTGGTGGCGGACGCGCACACGTTCGACGTATGGGTATCGTACACGACGCCCAACGGGAAGCAGAAGGCCATCCGGCCTGTGCTGGTAGCCTGGGAGGACATGAAGACGCGGCGGCTGCTGGGCCCGATCCTGTGCGAGCACTCCAACACGCAGATCGTGAAGGAGTCGTTCATCAAGGCGTGTTACGACGGGGGCGCAGTCCCCAAGCATGTACACACGGACAACGGCAAGGACTTCGCCAACCTGGAGACGCTGGGGCAGGACCGGAGCATCCGGGCCATGGACCGGGCGGCCATGGACGCGGAGATGAAGGGCTTCTATCTGGCAATGGGGGCGAAGGACTGGTCCCGCTCCCTCCCCTTCCAGCCCTGGGACAAGCTGATCGAGCGGGCGTTCGGAACGTTCTGCAAGCGGTATTCCCGGAAATTCAAGGCGTACACGGGGACCCTGACGGGGAGCCGGACGGACGCGAAGCGGAAGAAGGACATCGACGGGATGCTGGAGCGGGGCGAGCTGCTGACCCTGGAGGAATTCTATGACCTGCTGGTGGAGTTCCTGGAGACATGGTACGACAGGCACGAGCACCAGGGGCTGAAGGCGGCGGGAGAGCGGTGGACCAAGCCGGCGGAGCTGTGGGAGCACGCTCCGCACTATGAAAAGGCCGTGCCGCCCCGGGAGTACGCCCTGATGCTGCTGATGAAGCCGGGGCGCGCGAAGGTAAACAGCCAGGGCATCCGGCGGAACAACCTGCTCTATACGGCGGACGAGCTGTGCCACTATGTAGACAAGTGGGTGAACATCCGCTGGGACCCGGAGGACGTGACGCGGCTGTACGTGTACGACAAGGAAGGCCGGCGGATCTGCGAGGCGCGGACGGCGGAGCTGCTGGAATTTGGAGACCGTGTATCCGAGGAGGCGCTGGAGGCGCTGCACAAGCGGAAAAAGCGGCAGCTGCGCGGGACCCGGGAGTTTCTGGAAGAGATGCAGGCCCCGCCGGAGGCGCGGGGGCTGTGCGGGCCGCAGGCCACGGCCGGCAAGCTGGACCTGACAATCGGCCACACGGCGCGGCCGAAAGTGGTGAGCCTGCCGGTGGACAAGGAGTTCCGTGGGGCGATGACCCCGAAGAAGCAGAAGGCGGGCGGCAGCGGCGGCGCGTTCCTGGACGCGAAGGCCGGGGCGGCGCTGAAGCGGCTGAAAGCCATGAACGAATGACAGGAGGAGCAATATGGAAGGCAGAGAGCAGACCGGGCGTGTGAACCACGCACTGGCGGAACGGATCAATCAGTACATTCTGGAGCAGAAGAGCAGCATCGCGGCAATCTCCAAGGAGATCGGCTACAGCCGCACATCGGTCAGCCGGTATTTGAGCGGGAAATATGATTCCTGCGCGAGTACGATGGAGGAGAAGCTGGCGGAGTTCCTGGCGGCGCACACCGGCGAGACAGTGGAGGCCCCGGCCGCCCCGGCCCGGAGCGGGAAGCGGCCCAGCTTCTATGAGAGCAAGGACGCCCGGTCCATTCTGGGCGTGTGCCAGAGCTGCCAGGAGTACACAGGGCTGGGGATCGTGGTGGCGAAGAGCGGGTTCGGCAAGACCTACGCCCTGCGGCAGTACGCGAAGCTGGGGCGTGTGGCGTACATCGAATGCGACGACACCATGAGCAGCCGGGATCTGGTGGAGGCCATCGAGCGGAGAGTGGGAATCCCCAGCGGGTACGGGACCATCTGGAAGCGGGTGAACGGGATTCGGGAATTTTTCAACGCGAACCGCGGGTATCTGCTCATTATCGACGAGGCGGACAAGCTGGTGAGCAAGTACACGCAGAAGAAGATGGAGGTGCTGCGGGGGATCTTCGATCAGAGCGACGTGGGTCTGGTGATCGCCGGGGAGCCGAAGCTGGAGGCGGCGATCAAGACCTACCTCACACGGATGGCGAACCGGGTGGACTTCTACACGCAGCTGGGCGGCCTGTCGCCGTCCGAGGTGGAGGGATATGTGTCCGACCTGGATGTGACGCCGGAGGCGATGGTGGAGCTGAAATCCCGGGCCTGCAATCCGCAGACAGGATGCTTCCGCCTGCTGGACCGGACGCTATCCAACGCGCAGCGCATCCTGGCAGAGACACAGACGGCGACGATCACGCCGAAGATCATCCAGCAGGCGTCGGCGATGATGATGCTGTGACGGGAGGCCGGGACAATGAACATGAGAAAGCAGAGGCTCATGGGCGCGGGACTGCTGGCGATCTCAGCGGCCATGGCGGCCCTGGCCTGGATGGGAAGTACCCCGGAGGAACGGGACATCACGGCGGCCGTGCTGCTGGCCCCGCTGGGGGTGTGGCTGCTGGTAACAAAAGAGTATGTCCTCTATGACAGCGGGACGGCGCCGGACGCCACCCGCTATCGTGGACGCAGAAGCAAACGCAAGAAAGGAGCATGGATCACATGGCAAGGAAACGGGTTATTGAAGCGCAGAGCCTCAAAAGCTGGGAGGATGTAAACGACGCCCTGCGGCAGATCGCGGAGGCACAGATCGCCCTGGGCGACATCGAAAGCGACATGCAGAAGCAGATCGTGGGGGCGAAGAAGGTGGCGGAGGACCAGAGCAAGCCGTACAAGGACGCCATCGCGCGGCTGGAGCATGAGCTGAAGGAGTTCGTGTCCGAGCATCGCACGGACATGGGCAAGACGAAGACCATGACCCTCACCTTCGGGGAGGTGGGCTTCCGGCTCTCCACGTCGGTCTCCCTGCCCAAGGCGAAGGAGAAGCTGGCGGAGATCATCCGGCGGCTGAAGGCGCGGCAGATGACGGACTGCATCGTGGTGGAGGAGAAGATCAGCAAAGATGCGCTGAAGAAGTACGGCGAGGACACGGTGAACGCGGTGGGCGCCGTGTGGAAGCAGAAGGACGAGTTCGGCTACGAGGTCAACCTGGAGAAGCTGGAGCAGATCAAGGCAGGACAATGAGGAAGGGAGCGGCAGTATGGCGGGAATGAGCGCGGAGCGGAAGCCCCCCTCCATCCGCACGGTCTGGGGGATCGCCAAGTCCCCGGAGCTGCGGCTGGAGGACGAGGACCTGTACGCGGTGGTCTACCGGGAGACAGGCAAGGAGAGCCTGCGGAAGCTGACGGCGGGAGAGCTCTCCCGTGTGATCCGGGCGCTGCAGGAGATGAAGGACAGCGCCCGGCAGAACGCGGGCCGGAAGCGGACGGACGAGGGCGGAGACCCCCGGACGGTGGAGCAGCGGCGGAAGCTGTACAAGGAGATGCGGGACCTGGGCTGGAGCGAAGCGCAGGTGAACGGGCTGGCCCGGAGGATGTTCCAGGTGGAGCGGATCGAATGGCTGGGGCCGGCACAATGCGGAAAGCTGATCGAGGCCCTGAAAGCGATCCACGCCCGGGGCCGGCGGAAGGAAGCGGAGACATGAGGGAAGGAGCACGGAGGGCGGAATATGGCAACAAAGAAGAAGCGCCTCACACAGCGCGAGAGGGCTGAGCGGGCGGCAGCCAAGAAGCGGCTGCAGGCGCGGGGCGTCCTCCCGCCGGACAAGCCCAGGCTCAACCGTAAGAAGTTCGCCCAGGAAACCTGGGCGAAGTGGACGGCCCTGCTGGCGGAGAACCGTCTCGGAGCAGCGATGGCTCTGTGCCGGGCGGTGAGCTTCACCACGGCCCCGGAGCTTCTGGAGGTGACGCCGGAGCAGGTGGGCATCCTGAAAGCGATGAAGATCGCGGTGGAGTATGAGAAGTTCCTGCAGAAGCTGGAAGCGGAGGATCGGAGCGACTACTCCATCGGGGAGCTGGCCGACGAGGTCATCCTTCCTGTGTGGAAATTGTAAGCAATATGGTGACGATCATTTTGAAAGCGGATATCCCGGACACGGACCTCCAGGGCCTCAAAGAGGCCGCGGCAATGGCGCTGGAGGGGCTGGGAGATTTTCGGGTGGTATCTGTGACGGCGGAGGCGCCGGAGCAGTTCAAATTTGATATCTAGGAGGAACAGCAGCATGAAAGAATTGAAGGAGACCGCGCAGGCGGCCAACCCGGCGCTGGAGCCGGGACAGGAGATCAACGAGGCCGACGGGGAGCCTATCTTCCACGCCGACGAAGAGGAAGGAGCAGATCATGAGCAATAAGGTCAAGGTGTGCCTGGACGCGGGGCACGTGGGCAGCAAGTACAACCAGAGCCCGGTCGTGAAGACCTACTATGAAAGCGCGATGGTCTGGTCGCTGCACCTGAAGCTGAAGGCGGCGCTGGAGGCGCGGGGCTTCGAGGTCGTGACGACCCGGA
>NZ_CAKVVF010000024.1:0-21361 GCF_934833455.1 Oscillibacter sp. KLE 1728 | reverse complement strand
ACACAAAGATGGACGTGTATGACCGGGGCACGGCGTCCAAGGGGTGCGACGTGTTCATGAGCCTGCACTCCAACGCCTGCGGGACGGAGAGCGTGGACTATCCGGTGGTCTACCGGGCCCACGACAACCTGAACAACGCGGACGCCATCGCCCTGAAGATCGCCAAGAAGATTGGGGAGCTGATGGGAACTACCCAGGCCGGGCGGACGGCCACCCGGAAGAACAGCTCCGGCGGCGAATATTACGGCGTCCTGCGGGGCGCCCGGGCGGTGGGCACGCCGCTGTACCTGCTGATCGAGCACAGCTTCCACACCAACACCGCCGCGGCGAAGTGGCTCTCCCAGGACGGGAACCTGGAGAAGCTGGCGGAGGCGGAGGCGGAGCTGCTGGCGGAGCACTACGGCGTCACGTCCGGCGCGGAGGGC
The DNA here is from genome assembly GCF_934833455.1 of Oscillibacter sp. KLE 1728. Classification (NCBI taxonomy): domain Bacteria; kingdom Bacillati; phylum Bacillota; class Clostridia; order Eubacteriales; family Oscillospiraceae; genus Oscillibacter; species Oscillibacter sp. KLE 1728. Next base: position 20,936 of record NZ_CAKVVF010000024.1, on the reverse strand, counting down.
AGGACCGCAATCATGGGCGAGGCCCAGGCCACGGCCGGACAAATGGCCCTCTTCTGCCGGAGCAAAAACCCGGCGCCGAAGCTGACGGCGTGCAGCCTGGAGGAACTGGCGGAGATGTTCCTGGAGGAGGGCAAAGCCGAAGGCGTCCGTGGCGACGTGGCCTTCGCCCAGAGCCTGCACGAGACGGGCTATTTCAAATACGGCGGGATCGTGACGCCGGAGATGAACAACTTCGCGGGCATCGGGGCGCTCAACGGCAACGCCACAGGACAGGCAGCCAGCTTCCCGGACCCGCGCACGGGTGTCCGGGCGCAGATCCAGCACCTCAAAGCATACGCATCCACGGAGGCGCTGACAAAGGCGTGTGTAGACCCGCGCTTCTCCCTGGTGTCCCGCGGCTCGGCTCCATACGTGGAATGGCTGGGCGCGGCGGACAACCCCAACGGGAAGGGCTGGGCGGTCCCCGGCAAGGGGTACGGCGAGAAGGTCACGGCGCTGCTGGAGCAGATCCTCCGTACTGAGGACCCGTCCCCCCCCGCTGCCGGGACGCCTGAGCCGGCCTGGGCGAAACTCGTGGCAGGCTATCCGCAGTACCAGAAGGACGGCCTGGAGGCGCTGGCGGAGGCGGGCATCCTGGACTCTCCGGAGACCTGGGCCGGGCGGTTCGGCCGGGACATGACCGTGGGCGAGGCTGTCGGGATCATGGGAAAGCTGCTCGCCTGGATGCGGACGGCCGGCGAGAGTCCCGCCGGCTGAGAGACAGGGCGGAAAGGAGGCCGGAGGCATGGACGCTTTTATCAAGGAGCTGAAGCTGGAGGAGATCCCGGACGGACCCTGGAAACAAGTAGCTGAACAGATCGGGGTGGAAAACCTTTACACGGTGCTGCGGATCGTCGGGGGCGGGACCACTTACATTCCAAAGGCGGAAACCCTGATCCGGCCCGTCCGGAACCGGCACATCCGGGAGGAATTCAACGGGTACAACTATTTGGAGCTGGCGAAGAAGTACAATGTGACGGACCGGATCGTCCGCATGATCTGCGGTCCCGGGTATCCGGAGGGACAGATCAATCTCTTTGACGAGGACGAAGACACCTTTTCTTAGAAATAAATCTCTGAAATGCTTCATAAGGACATTTCACAAAACATCCATTATCCTAAGACTACAAGCTCCGCTTGTAGTCTTATTTTTTTGCACAGAGGAGGCAGAGACACATGGACATGGATCTCATCATCAACGCGGCGAGCGACGCCCTGCTGAACGTGGTGCTGGCCGTGATCGCGCTGGCCGGCGCTTACGGGGTGTATTTCATCCGCCTGGGCGCCGCGAAGCTGAAGGAGCAGACGGCGCAGATCAAGGACGAGGCGGGCCGGAAGGTGCTGGAGGACGCGCTGGACGACGTTGTGAACCTTGCGACTGTTTCGGTGGGCGCGATGGAGCAGACCACGGCAAAGGCGCTGCGGGACGCGGTCAAAAGCGGGAAGGCGAAGCCGGAGGAGCTGGCGGCGCTGGGCAAGCAGGTCTTTGACGAGGTGAAGGCGGCAATCAGCCCGCAGGCGCAGCAGGTCATCACCGACAATCTGGGCAGCTTCGACAAATACCTCACCGCCGTTATCGAGGACGCGGTCCTGAAGGTGAAGCAGGCGGACCCGTATATCACCCTCTCCGGAGAGCTGGCGGAGGGTGTGGAGCTGCCGGCCGCGGGCGGAACGCAGTAAGGAGGGGCCGTCGTGGAAATGGCTCAGATCACCGCGCTGATCGGCGCGGCGGCCTCCCTGCTGTGTACGCTGGTGGTGGGGGCGCTGACCTACTTTGTGAAGCAGACGCTCAACGACTTCCGCAAGGCGGATGAGCGGAACGCCCAAAAGCTGGCGGAGGTGGACAAGCGGCACGCCGCCAACTACAAGGAGCTGACCCAGCAGATCAGCGACCTCAAGAGCGACCTGCCCCTGGTGTACGTGCTGCGGGAGGACTTCATCCGGAGCATGAACAACGTGGACGGGAAGCTGGACAAAATCATCTGCAGTCTGGCCGAGAAGAAGGGAGGATAATACATGGCAATCCTGGACGACATCACCGAGCAGGAGGTCGCCAAAAACAAGGCGATCCGGGGCTACATCATCCGGGCCCTGGCGCGAGGCAACCAGAACGCGCTCCTGGTACGGCAGCTCACCAACGCGCTCGTCGCGGACGGGATGATCTTTTCGCCGGATATTTCCAAGTATCTGGACTATCTGGCGGACGGCGGTTACATCGAATTCAGCGGCAAGCGCGTCAACGCCTATAACGTCTACCGGAAGGACGGCGTCGTCCAACTGACGAAAAAGGGCGTGGATCTGGTGGAGGGCACCATCGAGGATCCGGGCGTCGATGTCTAAGACAGAACGGCGCCGGACACGGGTGAACTCCACCATCGACCGCCTCCCGGATGATATCAAGGGGCGGCTCGACCTGAAGCTCACCGACACGGCCAACACCTACGAAGAGCTCTCCGCGTGGCTGAAGGAGGAGGGCTATGAGATCAGCAAGAGCGCCATCGGGCGCTACGCGATCCGCAGCACCCAGGCGGCGCAGCGGGTGGCGGAGACCCTGCAGCGGACCCAGGTCATCGCCCAGGCGGTGGAGGCGCACCCCGACCTCGATTATACGAAGGCGGCGAGCATGGTCCTTATGGACGGCCTCATGCAGCGCGTGAGCACGGCGGAGGACGACTTCCAGGAGATGCCGCTGGACAAGGCCGGGCGGCTCATCGCCTCCCTGGCCCGGAACGCCACATACGAGCAGCGGGTCCGGCAGGAAATGAAGCGGAAGGCGGAGCTGGCCTTCGACCAGATGGAGACAGAGCTTCTGGAGAAGGTGAAGCAGTATCCGGACCTCGCCGCCCAGCTCCGGGACGTGCTGGCAAAGGCCAGAGAGAGGGTGGTGGCGGATGGCGGCGATTGATTTCGGCAGTCTCATCGACAAGCTGGATGATGAGAGCGACCGCGCGGCGCTGGCAGACCGGGAGCAGCAGCGGACCCTTTTTCTCAAATACGTTGTCCGGACCGGCAATTTCCCGGACAAACGCGCACAGCTCCTGAAGGAGTACGAGGCAGGGGCATCCCTGACGGGACCCAAGGGCCTCCGGCGGATGCTGGGGGCGTTTGATCTGGAATACTTCGGCCGGGCCTACCTGGGCCATTACTTCACAACACCGGCTCCGGCCTTTCACGCGGATCTGGACGATATCTGGCTTCAGGGCGTCATGAAGGGAATGAACCCCACGGAGCACGCCAAAGAGATCAGCCGGGCCAAAGGGTGCAGGCGTGCAATCGAGGCCCCGCGCGGGCACGCAAAATCCACGACCTTCACCTTCAAGGATGACCTGCACGCGGCTCTGTACGGCTACAAGCATTACATCATCATTCTGTCGGACTCCTCAGAGCAGGCGGAAGGCTTCCTCACAGACATCAAGGACGAATTGGAGGAAAACGCGGCCCTGCGGGAGGACTTCGGCGAGCTGATCGGCAACGTCTGGAAATCCTCTGTTGCGCTGCTTGCCAACGGGACCAAGATCGAGGCCATCGGCTCAGGAAAAAAGATCCGCGGCCGGCGGCATAAGCAGTGGAGGCCGGACCTCATCGTCTGCGATGACCTTGAGAACGACGAGAACGTCGCCACCAAGGAGCAGCGGACAAAGCTCCTCAACTGGTACGACAAGGCTGTGAGCGAGTGCGGCGACACCTACACAGATATCGTCTACATCGGGACGCTGCTGCACTTTGACTCCCTGCTGGCGAATGTGTGCCGCAAAGCGGAATACAAGAGCGTGAAGTACCAGGGCGTGCTCTCCTGGGCCGTGAACACAGACTTGTGGGACGCCTGGGAACAGCTGTACACCAACCTCGCCGATCCGGAACATGAGCAGACCGCCCGGGCCTTCTTTGAGGCCAACCGGGCGGACATGCTGGAGGGGACGGCGGTGCTGTGGCAGCAGAAAAACGACTACTACGCCCTTATGTGCAAACGGGTCAATATCGGCCCCGCGGCATTCAACTCAGAGATCCAGAACAACCCCATCGACCCATCCACCTGCACGTTTCAGGAGGAGTGGTTCGACTACTGGGACGATGAGGGAAAGACCCCGCCCAACTTCGCGGATCCGCGCTTTCTGTTCGTGGGGGCCAACGACCCCAGTTTGGGCAAGAACAAGCGGGCGGACACCAGCAGCATCTTCGCTCTGGCAAAAGACCGGATCACCGGCGTCGTCTATGTGGTCATCGCGGACGTGGCCCAGCGCCATCCGGACCAGATCATCGAGGACGTGCTGGAAGCCAACCGGAGGCTCAAGCGGGAGTTCCACCGCCCCTACTACCGCTTCGGCGTGGAGACGGTGCAGTTTCAGGCTTACTTCGCGGAGGTCATGCGGCAGAAAGCGGCCAAGTCCGGGGAATACCTCCCCATCGTGGAGATCAACTCCACACAGAACAAGGATGCCCGCATCCGCTCCCTCCAGCCATTTGTCAAAAACGGCTATATCAAATTCAGCAAGAAGCACAAGGCTCTCCTTCAGCAGATGAAGGAATATCCCATGGCCCGGAATGACGACGCGCCGGACGGCCTGCAGATGGCCCTCCAGCTTGCCCTCGATATTCAGGGCGGCGGCGAGGTGGAATACACCACCGTGCTCCACCGGGAAGCGGACTTCAAGGCGGGAGCCTATTAAGGAGGACTTTTGATTCAGTACGAAAACAAACTTATCCACGGTGACAGTCTCACAGTTCTCCGCCAGATGGAGCCCGAAAGTGTGGATGCCATTATCACGGATCCGCCCTACGGGATCAACTATGTCTCCCAGACCGGGGCGCGGATCAAGAACGACACAGCGCCCTTCATCTGGTTCCTTTACGACGCCTTCCGCGTGCTGAAGGCCGGTAGCTCCGGGCGGGGGACGCTGGTCTGCTTCACCCGCTGGGACGTGCAGCAGGTCTTTATCGACGCAATCCGGCTAGCGGGTTTCGTGGTCAAAAGTGAGGTCATCTGGAACAAGGTGGAGCATGGCATGGGAGACTGCAAGGCGCAGTTCGCCCCGACCCATGAGAACATCATTTTCGCAGTGAAAGGAAAATTCAGCTTCCCAGGACACCGGCCCAACGACCTCATCACTCACCGGAAGCTCCATGCCAATCAGATGGTCCACCCAACGGAGAAGCCGGTCCCGCTACTGGCGGACCTTATTACCGCCGTCACCAAGCCCGGCGATCTTATTCTCGATCCCTTCGCCGGGTCCGGCTCCACTCTGGTCGCTGCCAAGAAAACCGGGCGGCGGTTTATCGGGATCGAACTGGATGATGACTACTACCAGACCGCGCAGAGGCGCATTGAGGAGGCAGTCACATGAGCAGAAGCAAGCGCCGGGCGCAGGCCCCGCCGCTCCCCAGACCGGAGACGCGGGAGCTGACAGTTGCCCGGGTCCAGGACAAATACAGCGAATACCCATCCAACGGGCTGACCCCGGTCCGTCTGGCGGAGATCTTCCGGGAGGCCGACACGGGCGACGTCATGCGGCAGATGGAGCTGTTCGAGGAGATGGAGGAGCACGACCCCCACCTGTTCAGCCAGCTCCAAACCCGGAAGAACGCGGTCACGGGCTTGGACTTCGAGATCACCGCCTTCGGCGACGAGCCGCGGGACAAGGAGATCGCGGAGTTCGTGGAGGAGCAGCTCAACGGGATCGAAGGCATGGAGGACATCGAGACGGACCTGCTGGACGCCATCGGAAAAGGGATCGCCGTCTCGGAGATCCTGTGGGGATATGACGGCGGCCGGGTCGTGGTCCGGGAGATCAAAAACCGCCACCAGAAGCGTTTCTTCTGGGACGGCGTGGACGACTCCTTCCGCTGCAGGACGGACGAGACGCCCTCCGGCATCCTGCTCCCGAAAAACAAGTTCATCATTCACAAGTATAAGGCCCGCAGCGGCCACCCCTCACGGGCCGGCGTCTTGCGTGTGTGCGCCTGGATGTACCTGTTCAAGAACTACGACATCAAGGACTGGATCAGCTTTGCGGAGGTGTACGGCCTCCCCTTCCGGCTGGGCAAGTACGCGCCCGGCAGCAGCGACGAGGAGAAGCGCGCGCTCATGCAGGCGCTGATCCAGCTGGGTGCAGACGCCGCGGGCATCATCCCGGAAGGTGCCTCCATCGAGTTTGTGACCACGGAGAAGACCTCCAGCACGGACCTGTACGAACGGCTGGCCCGCTACTGCGACGAGCAGATCAGCAAGGCCATCCTGGGACAGACCCTGACCTCGGACTCGGGCGGCGGCAGCTACGCCCAGAGCAAGACCCACAACGAGGTCCGGCACGATCTGACCGTGGCGGACTGCAAGTCCCTGGCGGCCACGCTCCGGCGGGACCTCATCCGTCCCCTGGTCCTCTTCAATTTCGGCGAGGAAATGCGAATCCCCCGGATCCGCTTTGATTGCGAGGAGGACGAAGACCTCATGCAGACGGCGAACGTGGTGGGGACATTGGTGGAGAAGACCGGCCTGCCGGTCCCCCTCTCCTACCTTTACAAGAAGTTCAGCATCCCGGAGCCGGAGGACGGCGAGGCCATCGCCACCCCCAGCTACGCCCAGCAGGCAGCAGGTCCGGTGCTCCCCTTCAAGGCGCAGCCCCGGCGCTATGTGGCGCTGAAAGGCGGCGGGCCGGGCACCCAGGAACACATCGACCGGGTGACGGCTGCGGCGCTCAAGCGCGGGGCCAAAAGCTGGCGCAAGGCGTTCGCTCCGGTGCTGGCGCTGCTGGAACAGGCGGAGAGCCTGGAGCAGCTCCGGGACACCCTGGAGGACGAGGACGCCGTGGCGGAGCTGTATGCTTCCATGGACGTGTCTGAGGTGGAGGACCTGCTGCAGAAGGTCATGACCCTGGCGGACCTGGAGGGGAGGTCACTGGAGCATGAACGAGATTGAAGCCGTCCTGAACGGCGGCGACATGACTTTTGAGGAAGCGGTGGAGTATTTCCGCCGGCGCATCCCCGTAACAGCGAAGGTGTTCTACTCCATCGCCTATGACTACCGCGTCCTGGCCTTCACCGTGAGCGGCTACTCCAAGCTGCAGATCCTCCGCAGGTTCTACGAGGAGCTGCTGGCGGCTCTGGAGCAGGGAAACACCCTGGCGGAGTTCCGCTCCAACATGCACGGCTTCCTGGAGCGGGAGGGCTACGAGGGCGTCACCCCGTATCAGGCGGAGAACATCTTCCGCACCAATATCCAGACGGCCTACAATGTGGGCCACTACAAGCAAATGACGGACCCGGAGGTCATGAAGCTGCGCCCATACTGGCAGTATGACGCGGTCAACGACTCCCGGACGCGCCCCTCTCACCTCGCCATGGATGGCAGGGTCTTCCCGGCGGATTCCCCGGTCTGGGATACATGGTTCCCGCCCAACGGCTTCAAGTGCCGCTGTACGGTGCGGAGCCTGAGCCGGCGGCAGGTGGAGCGGCTGGGCCTTCGCGTGGAGACCAAGGCTCCCTCCGCCAGTATGCTGAAAGACGGGCGCTTTGTAAACATCATGCCGGACCCCCAGTTTGCCGGCAACCCGGCAAAGACCCCGTGGAGGCCGGACCTGAAGGGGTATCCCGAGCCCCTGGCGAAGGCATTCCGGGAGCGGGAAAAAAGCGGACCTGGGGAAAAGGCGTAAAAAGGCCGCTGACGCCCCTCCGGCGGAGGGGGGAGGGTCATTTCACGGGGCCCCCCCGCAAAACGGCGTCTAACGCCGTGCGCACGGCGTTAACGGCGGCCTTGGGGCTCTGCCCCGGAAAGGAGACACGCAAAAAATGGAGATCATCACCCTGAAAGGGGGCGAGGTGGAGGTCCAGGGGGTCCCAGAGGTCATCCGGATCCTGCCCCTGGGACACGTCACCAGCCAGAAGGGCGAATTCGACGTGGATGAGGAGAGCCTGCGGCTCATGAAGGCGGAGATCGCCCGGCATGGCGTGGATGTGGTGGTGGACTACGAGCACCAGACGCTGGACGGCGTCCAGGCCCCGGCTGCCGGCTGGGTCAAAGACCTCTCCATCCAGGACGGCCATATCGTCGCAAAGGTGGAGTGGACGGACCGGGCGGCAGCGTACCTGAAGAACCGGGAGTACCGCTACCTCTCCCCGGTCATCACCGTCCGCAAGGCGGACAACAAGGCGACGGGCCTGCACTCGCTGGCCCTCACCAACACTCCCGCAATCGACCACATGGACCCCATTGTCAATTCCAGCACTTACAACAATCACGAAGGAGGACAAAACACTATGGACCTGAAAGAACTGGCAAAGCTGCTGGGCCTGCCCGAGGACGCTACAGAGGAACAGATCATCCAGGCGCTGACCGCCGCGCTGGCGGAGCTGAAGAAGCTGAAGGAGGACGGCAAGGAACCGCCTCCGGGCAGCGAGGAGACCGTGGCGAACAAGGCCGTCTGCGAGCTGCTGGGCCTGAAGTCCGGCGCGGCCACCAGCGACGTTACCGCGAAGATCATGGAGCTGAAAGGCGGGATCGTCGACGGCGTGAACCTGCGGGAGAAGGTGGAGAAGCTGGAGAAGGCCGCCGCCCAGCGGGACGCTGACGAAGCGGTCACCCAGGCTCTGAAGGCGGGCAAGATCACCCCGGCACAGAAGAAATGGGCCGTCAGCTATGCTCTGAGCGATCCGAAGGGCTTCGCGGACTTCGTGGCAAAGGCCCCGCAGGTGGTCCCCATGGACCAGATCATCCCGGATGGCCCGGATACGCCCGCGGGCGGCATGGACGAGGCGACCCGCCTCGTGTGCAAGCAGCTGGGCATCAACGAAGAAGACGTCAAGAAGTACGGAATGAAAGAGGAGGCGTAAGACCATGGCAGCACTCACAGCAGCGAGGGACACCACCGAGATCAGCAACGGGGCGCGTCACCTCATCCTCCCTGTCAAGGGGAGCACCACCATCTACCAGGGCGCACTCGTGGCCCTGGACGCCAGCGGCTATGCAGTCCCCGGCTCCAAGGCGGCCACGCTCACCGCGGCCGGCCGGGCCGAGGAAACCGTGGCGAACACCGGAGCGGACGGTGCGGCCTCCATCCGGGTCGCCCGCGGTGTGTTCGTCTTTGACAACGCCGCGGATTCCGGGAAGCTCACTGCCGTCCATGTCCTGAAGCCCTGCTACATCGCGGACGATCAGACCGTCACCGCCACCGCCGAAGGCGCAAGCGTGGCCGGACTGGTGATCCGGGTGGACGACGCAGGCGTCGCCGTGGAGATTGGACGCGGCATTCAGACTATCGCCGCCGAAGCCTAAAAAAGGAGGACAAAAACCATGATTGTAAATCCCCAGAACCTGCGGGGCATTTATGTGGGCTTCAACACCCTGTTCAACAGGGCATTGACCACTGTAACCCCCCTGTATACCGAGGTGGCTACTGTCACCCCCTCCACCACGGATGCGGAGACCTATGCGTGGCTCGGCGACATCCCCGGCATGAGGGAATGGATCGGCGACCGTGAGGTCCAGAACCTCAGCGCGTCGGACTATACCATCAAGAACAAGGATTTCGAGCTGACCATCGGCATCGACCGCAACGCCATTGAGGATGACAAAATCGGCCTGTTTAACCCCTCCATCGAGATGCTGGGCCAGTCCGCTGCCATGCACCCGGACAAGCTGGTCTTCAGCCTTCTGAAGAAAGGCTTCAATGAAAAGTGCTTTGATGGCAAGGCGTTTTTCTCCAGCGAGCACATGATCGGCGAGAGCAAGGTATCCAACAAGGGGACCGCGAAGCTGAGCCTGGACGCCTATGTGGCCGCCCGCGCCGGCATGATGAGCCTGACCAACAGCAAGGGCGAGCCTCTGGCTCTGATCCCGAACAGGCTGGTGGTCCCGCCCGCCCTGGAGAAAGCCGCGCTGGACATCACCGAGGCCGACTTCATCAACGGCACCCGCAACACCATGAAGGGCACCGCGAAGCCCCTGGTGGTGCCGCAGCTGGCCGGCAGCGACACCGCCTGGTTCCTGCTGTGTACCACCCTCCCGATCAAGCCTCTGATCTACCAGCAGCGCAAGAAGGTCAAGTTTGTGAGCAAGACCAACGAGACCGACGACAATGTATTCATGAGCAAGACCTTCATCTACGGTGCGGACTCCCGGGGGAACGCGGGCTTCGGCTTCTGGCAGATGGCTTACGGCAGCGACGGGACCGCCGGCGATTGACCGGCATGAGTTACTGCACCCGTGACGAGGTCCGGGCCATGCTGAAAGAGGATGCTGTGAGCCAAATCCTCACAGATACAGACTTCATTGAAGACCCGGAAGAGCGGGAGGCTAGGATCGGCCCGCTCATCGACGAAGCCATCGCGGATGCGGACGGGGAGATCGACGGCTACCTCGCCAAGAGGTACGCCGTCCCCCTCGCCCCGGTCCCGAAGGTCATCAACAAGTTTTCCAAGGACATCGCGCTCTATAACCTCATGTCCCGCGCCGGACTGGACGAAGAGGGACGGGAGGGCAACTATCTCACCCGCTACAACGCCGCCATCAAGTTCCTCACGCTGGTCGCGGAGGGCAAAGTCAGCCTTGGAACCGAGGCCAGCGATCCCCAGGCAGCAGCGGCCGCAGGATTCTCTATGCACTCTAACCGCCGGCTCTTCAGCCGGGATACGATGAAGGGGATGTGACTCATGGTAAATATCCGGCTGGAGGGCGACACCCGGGCGGCCCTGAACAAGATCCGGGGCCTCGCGGAGATGGACCGGAAGAGCCTTAACGCGGCCCTGGGCCAAGGCGTGCGCGCGTCCACCCTGGAGCGTTTCCGGACGGGCAAGGGGCCGGACGGCAGACGCTGGCCCACATCCAAGCGGGCCCTTGCCGAAGGCGGCAGGACGCTGGTGGACTCCGGACAGCTGCGCAACAGCATCCAGGTCAGATCCGACGCCACCGGCTTCGCGGTGGGCACCAACGTCAAGCACGCCTCCACCCACCAGTACGGAGTCAGGAACCGGATCATCAAGGCCAAGAACAAGAAATACCTCCGCTTCAAAGTCGACGGCCGCTGGATCACACGGAAGAAGGTCAAGGTGACGATCCCCGCCCGCCCCTTCCTCGGCCTTTCTGCCGAGGACCAGACCGAGCTGCAGGAGACGGTGGAGGACTTCATCCGCCGGCAGGGGGAATAGCGTATGTTGTACACACAGGCGAAGGCATACCTTGTAGGAAAGCTCAAGGAGGCCGGACTCAAAACAAAGCCATACACGACCATGAAGTCCCTCTCCCGGTCCCTGGAAAGCCATGTGGGAGCGGTCCTGCCCGGTACGGAGATGATCGCGCGAAACGGCTCCAAAACCATCTATCAAGACCAAGAGGGAGCGCAGCACAAGCGCAGAAAGCTCTTCGACCGGAACGTGACGTTTCAGGTGGTGCTGGGAGACTATACGGACGACAAGGTGGAGGCCATGCTGGAGAAATTCCTGGCCGCTCTGGACCAGGGGATCGAAGTGGACGGAAACTTCGTCCCCCTGGCCGCGGAGAGCGTGGAGTGGTCCACCGAGGAAGACCATCCGCTGAAGGCGGAGGTCGCCGTGACGGTGAACATCACCTTCCGGGGCGGCGTCTACAGGGACATCGGCCTCCACAGAGCCCGGGACTACCGACTGGAGGACATCGGGAAAAACAATGGAAAGGAGCCTGCAAATGGCAATTAAGAACAACAGGCTCCAGGACGCCGCGCCCAACGCGGCGTCTCTGGAGGATATCGAGACGCTCCGGGCCCGCTATGGCGTGAGCCGCCCCGTATTTGTGGGCGTATGCTCCGCCAACGGCTGGCGCAGAGGGCGTCAGATGACCGCGGCGGATTTCCTGGCTGCGGTCGAGGTATATCAAAAGGCGCCCATGACCGGGGGCCGAAAGGAGGCGTGAGGGATGGCAGTGCTCAGAGATGTCAGGGAGACCGTCCTGGATGGGCAGCTCGGCTTCTCCGGAAGGTCCGGCTCCGGGATCAGCGTCCGCATCGGCCCCTCCCCTATCGTCAGCGACAAGCTCATTATCATCACCGGCGACATGACCGCCGATACCATCAAGGAGCGCCTGGGGCGCTCCCCTCTGGCCGACTCCGTCATGGATTCCGTCCAGTTTGGCGCCGCCCGGGTGTACTGCCTTCCTGTGGCTGCCTCTACAGCGGGCACCGTCGGAGAGGTGGAGAAAGAGGGCAAGGGCGGCGGCACACTCACGGCGTCCGGCAGCCCCTATAACGCCTTCGCGGTGGTGGTGAGGATCACCGCCCAGGGCACTCTCAACACTGCGGCCTTCACCTATTCCATCGACGGCGGCAATAATTTCAGCGACGAGATCACCGTGCCCGTGGCGGGCAAATATGAGCTGCCCGGGACTGGACTCACGCTCACCTTTGCGGCAGCTCAGGAGGAGGCGGACAGTTCTTTCCAGGTGGGCGATATGTGGAGCTTCAGCACCACGGCCCCCGCCATGACGAAGGGCGACGCCCTGGCGGCGGCCCGCAAGATCAAGGACTTTTCCGAAGAATTTGAGTGGCTGCATGTGGTGGGCGGGAGCGATCTGGATCTGTGGGAAGCCATGGGCGAGGTCCGCAATGAGCTTGCCACGGAGTACCACAAGCCCCTCTTCATTCTTATGGAGGCCGCCTACCCCACCGGAGATCTCACCGACTGGGCGCTGGGCCTGGAGAATGCCCGCGGCAAGGTTAAGAATACCGACATCCAGGTCTGCACCGCATGGGGGCGTCTGGTACGGCTGGACGGCAGCGTTCAGATCGTCAACCTCGCGGGCATCGTTTCCGGCCTGTACGCCAAGGCGGGCGTGGCGGAGAGCATCGGCAAGACCCGGCCCGAGGCCGGCTTCGGCATCTCGCCGGATACACTGGAGGAGCTGCTCCCCGCCGGCCTGGACGACTCCATCATCAAGATGCTGGACGAGGCGGGCTTCCTTACCTTCCGGAGCTACGCGGGTCTGGAGGACTTCTTCGTTTACCATGCCAAGGTCCTCAGCCCGGAGAAGAGCGACTTCCAGTATGCGGAGGATATCCGCGTGAAGAACAAAGTCATCCGGGAAGTCCGGAAGGAGGCTCTGCTCCTGCTCAATGACGATATCGACATGACCGACTTTGACGGCGAGACACAGGCCCGGGCGAAATTCCTGACGGCGCCTCTGGACAGAATGGTGGCCGCGAAGGAGATCAGCAGGGCGGAGGTCACGATCCCCGAGGGGCAGGCGGAGTCGTTCCTGGAGACCGGGCTCCTCCGCGTCCGTATCCTCTATCTGTCCCGGGGATACATCCGGGAGATCGAGATCGAGGTCGGGCGCACCAATGTCAGCGATTAAGCGGAAGGGAGGATATGCGGCATGACAGTCAATGGTAAAGTCTACGACTGGGCTGATGTGGACTTCAAGATCCCGGGCCTGGACATCGAAGTCCAGGAGATCAGCTATGACGATGAATTGGATCAGGAGGCCGTCTACGGCAGGGGCAACAAGCCCCGGGGCTTCGGCACCGGCAACTATTCCAGCACCGGAAAAATTTCCCTGCTCCGCGACGACTATCACAAGCTGCTGGCCTATTGCAAGGCCAAGGGTGTCAGTTTCTTCAAGCTCCAGTTTCCCTCCGTCGTGGTCAGCTACGCCATGGAGGGCGAGAAGACGGTGGTCGACGAGCTGAAGATGGTCCAGATCTCCAAACGCTCCAACAGCGTCACCCAGGGAGACAAGAGCGTCAAGGTGAGCCTGGATCTCGCCATCTACGGCGGCGTCGTTCAGGACGGCGTGGAGCCTGTTTAAGGGACAAGTTATTTGAGAAATACGGAGGAATTTTTCATGGAAGACATCAAGAAAACGGACGCGGCGGCCGCCGTGCCCCAGAGTGAAAAGGACACCCTCAAGGCCAAATACGGAAAGGTGTTCCGTGTCTCCTGCTCTGTCCGGGAGGACGAAGACAGCGACGCGCTGGAGTTCGGCTACTACTTCAAGCGGCCCAGCGTCCCCTCTTATGACCGCTACCTGAAGGGCGTGCAGCAGTTCGGCATGACCCGAGCAAGCAAGACCTTCCTGCTGGACTGCGTGGTGGACGAGGACAAGGACCGCCTGACCTCCGAGATGGAGGAATATCCCGGCGTGGCCCTGACCATCGCGGGCAAGCTCACGGAGATCCTGGGCCTGACCAACGCAGTAAATTTGAAAAAGCTCTAAGAGAGCGGGCCGAGGAGGTAAGAAGCAGTCTGGTGGAAGCTGGGCTTTTGGAGATCTACCGCTTCTTGCCTCCTCCTCTCTTAGAGGGCTTTGACCCGGAGAAGGCGGAGATCGGCGAGTTCCTGGGCTGCATAGCGAAGGCCCGTTATGTTCAGGAACTGGAAAAGAACATCATCGCCCGCGCGATCTCCGAGGTATTCGGCGGTGAATGACCGGGAGGCGAGGCAGACACGTGAAAGCAAATGAGCGGGGTACAGGGCCGCCCCATACCGCTCGCCAGAGCGGAGGTGTGCGCAGCCCATGAGCCTCGAAAGTGTATTCAGGTTGTCCCTCATCATGAATATGGTGGACAACATCACCGGCCCCATGGGCCGGATCAGCAGCAGCGTCAACGGCGGCGTATCCAGGCTGCAAAAGCTGGAAAGCGCGTTCGGGGGCATGGTCAAGACCGGCGCGGTCATGACGGAGCTGGGCTCCTCCATCGCGGGGGCCGCGCTGGCTCCCGTGGAGGCCACCTTCGAGACACGCCGCGCCCTGGGTGAACTGGCATCCCTGGGCGTCAAGGATCTGGAGGCCGTGGAGGACGCGGCCCGCAGCTTCTCCGACCAGTGGGCCGGAACATCCAAGGCGGATTTCATTTCCGCCTCCTACGACATCAAGAGCGGCATCGCCTCTCTGACAGACGAGGGCGTGGCCGATTTCACCACCCTGGCCGCCCTGACAGGCAAGGCCACCAAATCCACAGTCGGCGAGATGACGAGCCTGTTTGCCACAGGCTACGGCATTTACAAGGGCTTCTACGACGATCTGACGGATCTGGAGTTCGGAGAGATGTTCTCAGCCGGGATCTCCAAATCCGTCCAGCAGTTCAAAACGACCGGATCGGAAATGGCTGCGGCCATTGAGAGTCTGGGCGCTTCGGCTACTAACGCAAAAGTCCCGCTGGAAGAGCAGCTGTCTGTCCTGGGGATGCTTCAGGCCACCATGAGCGGTTCGGAAGCCGGCACCAAATACGCGGCCTTCATCCAGTCTGCGGCGAAGGGCGGCGAAGAACTGGGGCTGGCGTTCGTGGACGCCAACAACCAGATCAAGAGCCTGCCGGAGATCCTGGATCTGCTGCGTGGAAAGTATGGCGACACCATCGACGCCATCGAGAAGCAGGAGATCGCCACGGCATTCGGCACCGATGAGGCCGTAGATCTCATTGATCTGCTGTACAGTAAGACCGGAGAGCTGCAGGACAATGTTTTGAGCTTGTACGACGCCATGGGGCAGGGCACAGCTGTGGCCTCAGAAATGGCGTCCGCCATGAACGAGACAGAGCCGGAGAAATTTGAACGGCTCCAGCAGCAGCTCCACAACGTCGCCGAAGCGGCGGGAAGCACACTGCTCCCTGTGGTCAACGACCTGATGGAAGGCGCTGCCGGCGTCATCCAAAAGGGCGCGGAGTGGGTAGAGAACCACCAGAACCTTGTCCGGATCATCCTGCTTGCGGCCCTGACCCTGGGCGGCTTCCTGGCTGTGGCGGGCACCTGCATCGCCGTAGTCGGCGGCGTGGGGATCGTTTTCACCAAGACCGCCGGACTGGTCAAAGGCTTCATCGGCGTCATCCGGGGATTGCCGGACCTGTTTGAGACCATAGCCCTGTACGGCATGGAAGCGGGCGACGCGATCCGAAACGGTTTTAACAGGATCCGAACAGCGGGAAGCACCGCCGTCACCGCGGTCAAAAACGTGACGCTGCGGATCGCCGGCATGGCAAAGACGGCTGTGATCTCCGGCGTGACGGCCCTGAAGAACATGGCGCTCGGTCTGGTCAGCATGGCGAGGCAGGCGGTTGTGACCGCCGTAACCGCCATGCCCGGGTTGATCGCCTCTGTGTGGTCCTTCACAGCGGCGCTGCTGGCAAATCCCATCACATGGGTTGTCGTTGGTATCGTTGCACTGATCGCCGCCCTCATCCTGCTCTGGCAGAACTGGGACAGCGTAACCGCGTTCCTGCAGAACGCCTGGGACACCGCCTGCTCCAAAATCACGGCAGGACTTGAGTGGCTGAAGCAGGGCTTTCAGTCTATCATGGACTGGATCGGCGAGAAGATCGCATGGTTCGGCGAAGCCGGACGGCGGCTCGTGACCACCTTCGTCGACGGTATCAAGTCCGTGGCGATGGCGCCCATCAACGCGGTCAAGGGCATCTTTGGGAAGATCAGCAACCTGTTCCCCCACTCCGATGCCAAGGAGGGCCCCCTGAGCACCCTGACTCTGAGCGGCAAAAAGACCATGACCACCTTCGCCGAGGGTGTGACCCTGGCGGAGGATGCTCCAGCCAACGCGATCAC
This sequence comes from Oscillibacter sp. KLE 1728, assembly GCF_934833455.1. Taxonomy (NCBI): domain Bacteria; kingdom Bacillati; phylum Bacillota; class Clostridia; order Eubacteriales; family Oscillospiraceae; genus Oscillibacter; species Oscillibacter sp. KLE 1728. The sequence goes on along the minus strand of NZ_CAKVVF010000024.1, from coordinate 4,385 downwards.
CAAGGGCCTGGAGGGAGCCAGGGTCAGCCTCCAGCAGGATGCTCCCAAGCCGGTCCGCCTGGGCGGCGGTACAGGCGAGGAAGCAGACGCTGGAGACGGCAGCGGCTCCGCCGGAAGGGATGGCAAAGTCTTTATCGTCAAGAAGCTGGTGCTGCAGGTGGATGTCAAGAAGATCAAGCAGCTTCAGGACCTGCTGGAGATCGTGGGCGAACTGGAAGACAAAATCAACAGCGGCGAGGATCCGGATGATGATCCGGAGACCGACTTCGCGCTGGCGTAAGGAAGGGGGACGGCTCTCATGATCTTTGTGGAAGACAATACCATCAAGCTGAACGGAGTCGTCCTCCCTGGCCTTGTCAAAAGCATCGAGGTCAAGGAGTCGGCGCAGATCGACGAGCAGGAGGTGGAGGGCAGCTCCGCCAAGCCCAAGCAAGCCACCGGCTACGAGGATGCCAAAATCAATATTGAGCTGGTGGTGGACGATACCGACACGCAGACCAAGTATCAGCGCCTGGAGACGCTCCGGGCGGTGTTCCGCAAAGAGGGTCAGGGTGTGCCGCAGCCGATCCCTATCGTGTGTGAGGACGCGGCCGCCCACGGTATCGACAAGGTCCTGTTCAAATCTCTCAACCACAAGGCCGAACAGAAGAAGAGCTATTTCTCCGTGACCCTGGAGCTGTGGGAGTACATCCCACAGACCATCCAGGCCGTAAAATCCTCCGGCACTTCGTCCGGCAAGAAGAGCGGCAGCTCCGGCAGCGGCTCAGCTGGGACATTGGACAGCAGTTACTCCAGCTATCTCAGCTCCGACCGGGGCGCGGCGCCGGGGAAGATCACGCCGGCACTGCAGAAGAAGCGGGGCAAGTCCCCTGCCGTGGATGACGCGGATACGGCCAAGGTCCTGTCAAAGCTGAAAAGGAAGTAGTACATGGAGACGTTGGAACTGTTCTATCCGCGGATCACCGCTCAGGCCGGGGGCTACACCTTCCAGCAGGGCATTGAGATCGAGGTCTCCTCCGCCAGGGACTCCCGCATGGATTGGGCGAAGATCCGCTTCACAGACCGCTTCAAGCCGGAGATCAGCATCTCCCGCTTGGAGCCGGCCACGATCCTGTTGGGCTACGGCGGCGCCTTCGATGAGGTTTTCACCGGCTATGTCGGCTCGACATACAACGCCGGCAGCAATGCCGATGAGATCATCCTGAAGGACCCTATGCTGCTGTTGGAGGGACTCACCGTCAATGAGACCTTTCTGGATACGACGCCCCAGGAGGTGATCCGGTACATCCTGGCACAGGCGGGCCTGACGGAGCTGAAGCTGACGTCCACGGTCTATCCGGCACGGAAGCGCCTCTCCATCCGCAGGCAGAGCGGTGTGCAGGCCCTGGACACCGTGGCGGCCGCCTGGAATATCCAGGTCCCCTATTTCTGCTCCGGCGGCGTCTTTTACTGGGGCGAACAGCCGGAGCAGACTATGACCTACACGTTCGAGGCAGGGCGAAATATCCTGAGTCTCGCCCGACGCGGCAGCCTCTGGGACCTCGAAACCGTGTCCGCGCCCTTTGTCCGTCACTCCCACCGCATCCAGGTCAGTCATCCCAGTATCTCGGGCGAGGTGGAGGTGGTCCGGGTCCGGCACCTCACCAACTACGAGGGCTTCATCCGGACCCATATCTATTTTTGAGGAGGGAACCGCCATGGGAAAGCAGTTGGAGCGGTTTGTCAAGGCTGTGGTCGGGGACATCCTCAAGCAGGACTATCCCTATCTGACGTCGCCCGCCATCCTCCTGGCCCGTGTATCCGCCGTGAAGACCCTTTCGGACACCTACGAGGCGGAGGAGCTGGATATCCACAACGATGAGGGCGGCACCAGCTATCGGGGCCATATTGTGGGCCGCTGGCAGGAGTACACCCTGACGGTGGTGGACCGCTTCGGCAGCGAGGACAGCAGCTTCCCGGCCCTGCCCGGCGTTCGCTCCAGGATACAGCTCCAGGCCGGGGCACTGGCGGCCATCGCGCTCCCCTTTGGAGATCTCACGCCGGTCATCATCGGGGAGGTGGTCCTGTGACGGGTCTGCACGACACGGACATCCGGTTGGATGAGGATGGACAGCTCACCCAGGCAGCGGATGGCGGCGCCCCTCTCTGCTCCGGCATGGACTGCTTCCTGCAATCCATCATCCTGGAGGCGCAGACGCAGAAGGGCGAGCTGTTTTATGACGAGGACTTCGGCTGGAGCCTTTACGACTTCCTGCAGTCTGAAGATGATGAGATCACCCGGTTGGAGATCACGCAGCGGGTCAGGAGCGGCCTGCTCAAACGGGAGGAAATCATTCCGGACAGCGTACAGGTCCAAGTGGGGCTTATAAAGGACGCTTTTCATATTTACGGATCTTTCCAGGCCGCGGACACGGAGGCGTCCTACAGTCTGCACATTATCATCGACCCGGTCAATCTGGAGGTGACTGTCATTGATTGATGAAAAGATTTTAGATCAGGTGATCCCTGTTCCGGATCTGACGGAGCTGAAGGATCAACGGATCCAGGAGCTGTCTGACGCCGGCTTCGCCATCACAAACTTCCATTCCGGCGGCGTCTTCCACACGCTCCTCATGATCGTCCTGCGCATCCAGATCGAACTCCTGGAACTCTGCCGGACGGTATTGAACCAGATGTTCGTGAGCCACGCATCCGGCGCCTGGCTGGACCTGAAGATGTCCGACTACTCCAAAACCCGCAAGCTGGCACAGAAGACGCAGGGCGTGGTCACGGTCTCCAGAACGGCCTCGGACGGAGAGGCGGTCAAAATTCCAAAGGGCCATATCTTCAAGAGCATTAAGGATATCAACGGCGATGAGCTGCGCTTTGTGGCCCTGCAGGAGACCACCCTCCAGAAAGGGGCCTCATCCGTGGATATCCCGGTGGAGGCCGAGGCGGAGGGCGCCCGCTATAATGTTCCGGCTGGGCAGATCACCAGGACACTCACCTATCTGGGCGATGTGTCTATAACCAATGGCTCCGGCTGGATCACCCGGGAAGGCAGCGACACGGAGGACGATGAGAGTGCCAGAGAGCGCACGCTCCGCTCCTGGTCCGAGCTGGCTCTTGTGCCGTTGCGGGACACCTACATCAACGTCTGCTCCGCCATCGCCGGCGTCCTCTATGTCACCGTTAAAGATCAGCACCCGAGAGGACAGGGCACCGTGGATATCATTATAACCTCCGAAGCCGGGACGGCCACCGAGGACCTTCTGGAGAAGTGCCGGGAGGTCTGCGAGGAGATCCGGGAGCCTGATACGGATGTCCTGGTCAAGAGTGCGGAGATCGTCGATCAGGATGTAGCGGTCACTGTCACGGTCGCCAGCTCTCTTAATCAGGATGGTCTTGCGGAGCGTGTGCAGGCGTCGATCACGGATCTGCTGAAGCTGCGCAACCGTGGCGATTCCCTCAATGAGCTGACCCACGCAGACATCATCCACAAAATCAAGAGCGACATCTCCACGGTGAGAAACGTGACCGTGACCACTCCTGCGGAGGATGTCTTTTTGACAGAAGAGAAAGTCATCATGGCTGGGAAGATCACGGTCACGGTGGAGGGCGTTTGACATGTTCAAAACCTTTGGAGAGTATATGTACACGCTGCTCTTCAGCCCTTTGCGGCGGGGCCGTCAGTCTCTAAATCAGTTTTACATCTTCTTCAAGGTGATGGGCCGGTCCTTTGACCAGTGCAAGGAGGCGCTGCTGCAGGTCCGGGAAGAGGCATCTGTGCTCACCTGCTCGGACGCGATGCTTCCAGTCCATGGTGCGGACCGGGATATGCTCCGCCTGCAGGGGGAGACGGTGGACAACTACCGCCGTCGCCTTGCCATGAAGGGAGCAATCTCAGAGATGGCTGGGCTGAACAGCGGCATCCGCTATCTGGCCCAGGCATTCGGATATGACGAAGTCAACATTGAACCGGGGGAAAAGCCGGATCACTGGGCGGAGGCCACTGTTTGGTTTATCGGAGGGAATATCGTGCTGGATGACCGGACACTCCTCCTGCAAGAGTTGAACAAGATCAAGCCAGCGCGGACCCTCCTGCACCTTGCCAAAGAACAGCGGTATGAAGCCCCTCTCTACTTGGCGGCAGCCATAGAGCGGGGCAGGCAGATGACGATTGAACAGGAGTAAGAGATATGGCATTCACTAAACTGAAGCTCACGACTTTCGGCCAGACGATTGAGACCAAGCGGCACCAAGGCAAGGGCATCCATTTTACCCGTGTAGCTATCGGAGACGGCCTGCTGGGCAACGGCTCCATGATTAACCGCACAGAGCTTGTCAACGAGCGGCACTCCATGCTGATCGACGGTATCCTGACTACGGATGACGCGAAACAGTGT
>NZ_CAKVVF010000023.1:10039-28253 GCF_934833455.1 Oscillibacter sp. KLE 1728 | reverse complement strand
TCCTCCGCCGCCTGGAGCGCCTTCGCCTCCGCGATGGCCTTCTCCTGGGCCGCAGGCGGGCAGTCGCCCCGCAAGCCGCTTTGCGCCCTGCGGGGACCCCGCATTGGACGCAAATCGTCCGAAGTGAATTCGGCCGATTTCAAGATTTTGCCTCCGGCAAAATACTTGTACGCCGGACTCCCGGCGGAGAGACGCGGACTGCCTCTTCCTTACTTCTCCTCCGCCGCCTGGAGCGCCTTCGCCTCCGCGATGGCCTTCTCCTGGGCTGCCGGCGGGCAGTCCTCGTAGCGGACGAAGTGGAAGGTGAAGCTGCCGCGGCTCTGCGTCATAGACCGCAGATCGATGGCGTAGCTGCCCATCTCAGCCATGGGCACCTCCGCAGAGATCACCTGGTTGCCGTCGCCGGTGGGATCCATGCCCATGACGCGGCCCCGGCGCTTGTTCAGATCGCCGATGACGTCGCCCATGTAGCTGTCGGGCACAGTGACCTTCAGCTCGCCCACCGGCTCCAGCAGGACCGGGTTGGCCTCCGGCAGGGCGGCCTTGTAGGCCAGCTGCGCCGCGGTCTTAAAGGCGATTTCGGAGGAGTCCACCGGATGGTAGGAGCCGTCGTACAGCACGGCCTTCAGGTTCACCACGGGATAGCCCGCCAGGGGACCGTGGGCGCAGGCCTCCCGCAGGCCCTTCTCCACCGCAGGGAAGAAGTTCTTGGGCACGCTGCCGCCGAAGACCTCCTCGGCGAAGATCATGTCGTCCTGCTCCGTCTGGGGTTCAAACCGGATCCACACGTCGCCGAACTGGCCGCTGCCGCCGGTCTGCTTCTTGTGGCGGCCCTGCTTCTGGACAGTCTTGCGGATCTTCTCCCGATAGGGCACCCGCACGGGCTTCAGATCCGCCTCCACATTGAAGCGGCTCTTCAGCTTGCTGACCAGCACATCCACCTGCATGTCGCCGGAGCCGTTGAGCACCATCTGGTGGGTCTCGGCGTTGTTGGTGACGGAGAAGGTGGGATCCTCCTCGTTCATACGGGCCAGGCCCTGGGCGATCTTGTCCTCCTGGCCCCGGGTCTTGGGCACGATGGCCACGGAATAGCAGGGCTCTGCGAAGGGCAGTTCCTTCAGGGCGACGACCTTCCGGGCGTCGCACAGGGTATCGCCGGTCTTGACCTTCTCCATCTTGCCGATGGCGCCGATGTCGCCGCAGCCCAGCTCCTTCACCTCGGTGGCCTTCTTGCCCCGCATCGTGTACAGGCGGCCCAGTTTTTCAGAGACGCCGGTGCGGGCGTTGACCATGGGCAGATCCGGCGTCAGGGTGCCGGAGAGCACCTTGACGAAGCTGTACTTGCCGTACTGGTCAGAGACGGTCTTGAACACGAAGGCCGTAGGCACGCCGCCGGGGGAGACCACAAAGGGCTCCGTCTCGCCGTCCTGGCGGGTGGCCTTGTGATAGTTGCCCTCCATGGGGTTGGGCAGCAGGTCCACGATGTCGTCCAGCAGCATCAGGCTGCCCATGCAGTTGACAGCGGAGCCGCACAGCACGGGGAACAGGCTCAACTCCCGCACGCCCTGGCGCAGGCCCTGAATCATCTCGGCGTAGGTGAAGTCCTCGCCGCCGAAGAACTTGTCCATGAACTCCTCGCTGGTTTCGGCCACGGACTCCTTCAGGGCGTTGTTGAACTCCTCGATGACGGCGTCCTTGCCCTCGGGGATCTCGATCTCCACCCGCTTTTGGTCCTGCATCTCATAGGCGCGCTTGTTCAGCACGTCGATGATGCCGGTGACCTTCTTGCCCTCGTCCCAGATGGGCACCACCAGAGGCGCGATCTTGTTGCCGAACCGGGCCCGCAGAGCCTCGAAGGTGGCGTTGTAGTCGCTGTTGTCCTCGTCGGTCTTGGAGATATAGATAAAGCGGGGCATATTCCGCTCCTCGCAGTATTTCCACGCCTTCTCCAGGCCCACGGACACGCCGTCCTTGGCGGAGCAGACGATGATGGCGGCGTCGGCGGCCCGCAGAGCCTCGATCACCTCGCCGGCGAAGTCGAACGCGCCCGGCGTGTCCAGCACGTTGATCCGGCACCCCTTGTACTCCAGCGGCGCCACAGCGGTGGAGATGGAGATCTGCCGCTTGGTCTCCTCCGGATCATAGTCGCAGACCGTATTCCCGTCCGCGCCCCGGCCCATCCGGTCGATGGCCCCGGTCATATACAGCAGGCTCTCTGCCAGGGCGGTCTTGCCGTTTCCGCTGTGGCCCAGCAGACAGACGTTGCGGATGTTTTGTACAGAATAGCTCATGTTTGTTCCACTCCTTATGTTGTGCTGTTGCCGCGGCCAGTCCCACCGGCCGCCGGGGATGCCTAATGTAGAAATTATACAACCTTTGCCGGTGCAATACAACAAAAATTTTGGCACATTCCCCGTTTTGGGCAGGAGAGTGAAAAAACAGCCGGAAATTTCGTCAAGTCGGCGAAAAACAGTTTCCCCCCGCCGGGCGGCGCCATGCAGGCACGCACGGCCGTCTCCAGCGCGGCTGCAAAGACGGCAGCCGGGCCGTCCGGCCACCGGAGCAGCTGTGGCGGCCCCTCATTTCTCTCCGCCGGCTGCATCTCTCCCGCCTGTTCAAATTTCCCCTCCATCCAAAGCTGAAGGGGTGTAGAAGTTCATGATGATCCGTGATATGAGTCCCTTCTCTCCTCGTCAAACGCACCGGGGCGGGCTTTTGTCCCCGCAGTCCGTTTCATCAGAGCGCCCATTTTTTCCAAAAGAGGTTGGAAATGCCACAGTTTGAAAAATTTTCTGCTTTCGGGTAAAAAACGCGCCGGACAGAATCCTGTCCGGCGCGTGCGGGGAGGCGCGGGTCTCTCAGGTGTTGTCCCGATTGATGGGTTCCCGCACCAGCAGCCGGCGAAGCGCCTTGCCGTTGAAGGGGATCAGGGGATAGAGATACCCGTGGCCCACCAGGGGTTTTGTGGTGGCCAGCAGGACTAGGATGCCCACGAACCCCAGGCAGAATCCCCAGACGTCGAAGGCCGCTGTCAGCAGCAGCAGCGCCACCCGCAGCAGCTTGAAGGCGTACCCCAGCTCATAGCTGGGCTGGGCGAAGCCCGCCACGGAGACGAATGCCATATACACCAGTACTTCCGGCCCCAGCCATCCGGCCTGCACGGCAAAATCACCCAGGATCAAGGCCCCCAGCATGGAGAAGGAGTTGGACAGCGTATCCGGCGTGTTCAGGGACGCCAGCTTCAGCACGTCGATCAGGAATTCCACCACCAGCAGCTGGGACAGCAGAGACAGCGCCGCCGGCTCCGGGGAGGAGAGGAAATCCAGCCAGGACGGCAGGCGCCCCGGCGAGCTGACCATCAGGTACCAGGCAGGGGTAATCAGCAGGGAGATCAGGAACACCGTCACCCGCAGGATCCGCAGATACGTGCCCACCAGCGGGGGAAAATAGAAGTCATTGGCCTCCTGGGTAAAGTCAAAAAAGGTGGTGGGCAGGATCATCACCGCCGCAGAGTTGTCCACCATCAGAATGATGCTGCCCTCCATGACGCAGGCGGCGGCGGTGTCCGGCCGCTCAGTGTACCGCACCTTTGGGAAGGGGTTGTACCACTGCTTGGGGCGGATGGCCTCCGCCACGCTCTCCTGCGCCATGGTGAGGGAGTTGGCCTGGATGTTCTGGAGCTTGTGGCGCAGCTCGTCCAGCAGGGCGTGGTCCACCCGGTCATCCAGGTAGCACAGCGCCACGTCGCTGTGGGTCCGCTGGCCGACCTTCAGCCCCTCCATGGTCAGGTGGGGATCCCGGATGCGGCGGCGCAGCATGGCCATGTTGGGCACCACCGCCTCAATGAATCCGTCGTGAGAGCCCCGGAGGACCTTGCCGTCCGGTGGCTCTCCCACGCTGCGGCTGGGATACTCCTTGGCGTCGATCAGCGCCGCGCCGGACAGCCCCTCCATCACCAGCAGGCTTTTGCCCATCAGCACGGAGGTGACGATGTCATCCCGGTCATAGCTGACGTTCACCTCCATAAAGGTCACATAGCGGTCCGCGAACTGCTGCATCTCCGTCAGGCCCTGCACCGCCTCCGGCTGGAGCGACAGCCAGAAGGCCCCCATCCGCTCCAGGATGGCGTCCCCGCCGAAGCCGTCGATGACCCAGAACCGGGCCCGCCGGCCGCCCACATACAGGTCCCGACATACCATGTCGCAGCTGCGGCCTGCCCCTAGCACGTCGTTGAACCATTGCACATTTTCCTCATAATTGGATGAAATCCGATTCATGCTCCACCTCCGTGATCCCCGCTAGTATGTGCCGCGGCGGCGCGGTGTATGCCCGACAGCGAACACAAAACGGAATATCATCCGTCAAAAATCCACATCATTTTCAAAAATCCGGCAGGAAAACAGCGTATCCAACGCCGGATGCGCTGTTTGTTCCGTTCTGTCTTACGGCTTGTTCTCCGACTCCTTGGAGGCGGCCTGCCGCTCCCTGCGCCTCCTCTTCCAGAGAAGGCGGCCCGCCACGGTGCCAACCGCCGCCAGAAGCAGCAGCCACACCCAGCCGTAGGCCAGGGCCACGGCCAGACTCTCCAGTGCGCCCACAAACCCCCGCCAGCCAGAGGCAAAGGCCGCGCCCATGCGGCTTGCAAAGCTGGTAGCCGGCTCCTCCACATTGGAGAGCTGGTACACCTCCTGGAGGGAGAGATAGACAGTGGCGTAGTCCACCAGGGCGTCATACTGCCGCAGGGTACCGGTGAGCCGCTCGATCTCCAGCTCCGTGTCGGAGATGGCGGATTCGATGGTGATGATGTCCTCCATATTCTCCGCCTGGGCCAGCAGGTTCTGCAGCCGCTCCAGCTTGGTCCTCTGAGTGGCCAGGCGGCTCTCCGCGTCGTAGTACGCCTCGCTGACGTTCTCGCTGGTCTGCTCCTGATAGGTGACGTGGCACAGTGTCCCCACCTGGTCCAGGAAAGGCTGGAACTGGTCTGCGGGGATGCGCACTTTGTAGTCGCCGGAGCGGTAGCCGCTGCCGTAGTCATGGACCGCCGCCTGCTCAAAATACCCCCCCAGGACCTCCACCAGCGTCCGCAGGTCCGCGTCGGCGGTGTCGAAGGCGGTGGTCTCCACCTCCATCCGGGCGGTGTAGATCATCTTGGCGTTCTCCAGACGGTCGGAGGCACCGTCCTCCGCCGTACCGCCGGAGTCCTCAGCCACTTCCGCCTCTGCCCAGGCACCGTAGGAGCCGCCCGCGTCGTCCGCCTCCTCCGTGGCGGCGCTGTTGGAGGCGGTGTCCGGCGCAGTCGTATCACCACCACCGCCGCAGCCGGACAGCAGACCTAGCAGCGCCAGCAGCGTCAGCAGCCACGCAAAGCCTCTTTTCATTCCAATACCCTCCTTTTCACGCCCCGCTTCCAAACCGGGGCCTCTGCCTATTCAGACGGAAAGGCGGGCCGTATGTTGCAGGAAAACAAAAAATTTTTCCAGCCTCTTTTTGCGCCCGGGAACTTCTCTGCCAAAGGTTGCCTTTTTCTCTCAAAGGGAGTACAATCAAGGCAGCCTTCCGCGGCGTGCCGCGGTTTTCGGAAAACAATTCGGAGGGGAAAATCTATGACATATCAGGAAGTTCTGGAACAAGCGCGGGGCGCCATGGGCCCCTACTGCAAGGCCTGTCCCGTGTGCAACGGCCTGGCCTGCAGGAACACCGTCCCCGGCCCCGGCGCCAAGGGCATCGGGACCGGCTTCATCCGTAACTATCAGAAGTGGCAGGAGCTGTGCGTCAACATGGACACCATCTGCGAGAACAAGCCGGTGGACACCTCCTTCACCTTGTTCGGCCGCACGGTGGACCTGCCGGTCTTCGCTGCCCCGGTGGGCGCCATGACGCTCCACTACGGGGACAAGTACAACGATCTGGCCTATAACGACATCCTGGTGGCCGCCTGTGCTGAAGCGGGCATCGCCGCCTTCACCGGCGACGGCACGGACCCCGCGGTCATGGAGGGCGCTGCGGCGGCCATCGCCAAGAACGGCGGCTGCGGCGTGCCCACCGTCAAGCCCTGGAACCTGGAGACCATCCGGCAGAAGATGGACCTGGTGAAGGCCGCAGATCCCTTTGCCATCGCCATGGACATCGACGCGGCGGGCCTGCCCTTCCTGAAGAACATGACGCCCCCCGCCGGCAGCAAGACTGTGGAGGAGCTGCGCGAGATCGTTGCCATGGCGGAGAAGCCCTTCATCGTCAAGGGCATCATGACCGTAGCCGGGGCCAAGAAAGCTCTGGAGGCCGGGGCCAAGGGCATCGTGGTGTCCAACCACGGCGGCCGGGTGCTGGATCAGTGCCCCTCTACCGCAGAGGTGCTGCCCGCCATCGTGGACGCCGTGGGCGGCCGGATGACCATTCTGGTGGACGGCGGCATCCGCACCGGCATGGACGTGTTCAAGGCCCTGGCCCTGGGCGCGGACGCGGTGCTGATCGGCCGGCCCTTCGTCACCATGGTGTACGGTGCCGGTGCCGAGGGCGTCAAGACCTATGTGGAAAAGCTGAAGGCCGAGCTGGCCGACACCATGGCTATGTGCGGCGCCCACTCCCTGGCGGACATCAGCCGCTCCATGCTGTACGGGTTCTGAGCTCTGCTCCCGCTTCAAATCACAGCGCCGCCCCGCGGATGCGGGGCGGCGCTTCGCTGTTCTCTTATTCCAGGTCCGCCAGGCAGGCACGCTGCCAGCGGTCCACCACCGCCAGCTGCTCCGGCGTGTGGAACCAGTGCTCTCCGGCCTCCTCCACAGTCAGGCGGCAGCCATTCCGGGCGGCAAAGGCCTCCACGGTCTCCCGGTCCGTCAGATGGTCCCGGGCGCCGTACAGGATGGCCGTGGGCGTCCGCCACCGGCGGGCAGGGTGGGTCCGGACGTATCGCAGATATTCCCAGGAGAGGGTCTGGCCGAACGTTGTGGGGATGCGCCCCTCCTGGGCCAGCCGCTCCTCACTGACACCGGCCCAGCCCATCATTTTGCGGATCAGGGCCTCCATGTCCACCACCGGAGAGAGGAACAGCGCCCCCGCCAGGGGCGCGTCCGGATATGCCAGCAGGCCGAACCAGGCCCCCAGGCTGGAGCCGAAGAGCCCCACCCGGTCCCATCTGCCCCGCAGCTCCGCCAGGGCGCACCGCAGCTCCGGCACCACCTGCCAGGGGACCAGAGCCGCGGCCTCTGACTCCCGGTCCCCGTGGCCGGGCAGATCCACGCTGACGGTCTGCCACCCGGCGTCCGCCGCCGCGGCGGCAAAGAACGCAGCCTCCGCCTTGCTTCCGCCCTGGCCGTGGAGGTAGAGGATCCCCTGCCGGCTGGGCCGCCCCCAGCGGAGGGCCGGCATCCCGCCCAGGGAAAATGGTTCCGCCCGCATCTTAAAACACGCACTGGGCGGAGAAGCAGACGCCCTCCGGGCCCAGGCCCTCCATCAGATACTCGCCGCCCTTGCGGCAGCCCACCATCCGCAGCTCCTGGCCCAGGGTGGCTTCCTTGCTGTAATTGATGAAGAACTCCCGGGGCACCTTTTCCTGCAGGTCGGCGGGCAGGTAGTCCCAGACGAAGTCACCGTAGTTGCCGCTGTACACATGGCCGTTACCGTCCAGGTCGGACCAGACCACCTTCCGGGCGCCCAGATCCTCAACCCCCTCCCGGGGCAGCAGGATCTTCCGGGGCTCCGGAGCGTCGATGGCCTTGGGGCAGGTGCCCAGCTTCTTGGCTGTGAAGGTGCCGGGCCGCATGATGCGCCGGGTCTGCGGGTCCACCAGAATCCAGTCGCTGCGGATGGACACCAGAAGCCCCTCCCTGTCCGTGATCTCATACACCCGCTGCATGTGGGCGGCCTTGACGCCGTCCTCCCAGGTGGTGACGTCCACCACCTGCAGCGCCCTGGGGCAGCGATGGATCCGCAGGGCGATGCGGGAGAGCAGGAACACCTCCCGCATCTCATAGAGCTTCTCATAGGTCAGACCCCGGGCGTCGTAGTCCGCCCCGGCCACGGCGGCGGCGATGCTCAACAGCGTGCTCACCCGGGCCCGCTGGTACCGGTCGCAGTCCGCGAAGATCAGCTGCTTCTGGCGCAGATAGCTGTTCTCCTGAAGGACTTCCCTCAAATCGCTCATACTTGCTCTTCTCCTTCCGGCGGGCCGTCCGCCCTTCCTGTAAGACATTCCAAAAAAGTATACCACGATTTTCCCTTTTTCACAAGCGCCGGTAGTTGACTTTTCTGCGGCGGATGTTATGATGAAGGTATCCAAATCGATCAAAGGAGGGTTTTCCCATGAAAACCGTGATTTCCACCCCCAACGCTCCGGGCGCCATCGGCCCTTACTCCCAGGGCTACGCCTTCGGCGACCTGGTCATCACCTCCGGCCAGATTCCCGTGGACCCCGCCACCGGCGCTATCCCCGAGGGCATCGCCGCACAGGCGGAGCAGAGCTGCAAGAACGTGGGCGCCATTCTGGAGGCCGCCGGCGTCACTCTAGAGAGCGTGGTGAAGACCACCTGTTTCCTGGCGGACATGGGCGACTTCGCCGCCTTCAACGAGGTGTACGCCAAGTATTTCACCTCCAAGCCCGCCCGCAGCTGCGTGGCCGTGCGAGAGCTGCCCAAGGGCGTGCTCTGCGAGATCGAGGCCATCGCCGTCAAGTAAATCTGATTTCCAGCAAAGAGAGCCGGTCCCCAGAGGGGCCGGCTCTTCTGTTTGATGCCAGGGCGCGGGAAGCGGGCCGCCGGGCCTGCCGCCCGCAGCGCGCACGGTCTCACGCCTTCCGCAGGAAGATCACGCCCAGGGTGCCGGGGCCGCAGTGACAGAAGATGGTGCACCCCGCCTTGGCCTCGATGATCTCCTGGAACCGCCCGTCCTGACGCAGGATCTCCCGGGCGATGGAGGCCAGGTGGTCGTCCGGGCAGGTGTCCACCAGAAAGGCCCGGCGGGTGTCCAGGTCCGTGCGGTCCCGCAGCCGGTCCCGGACGTACTCCTCCACCACCTTCTCGATGGAGCCCCGGTACTTCTTCGTCACCGGCAGCTTGCCGTCCACTACGTCCAGGCAGGGGTGGAGCTTCAGCAGGCTGGCACCCAGGGCCGTGGCGGTGGAGCAGCGACCGCCCTTTTTCATGTAATCCAGCCGGTCCAGCACAAAGCTGGTCTCCACCCGGGGAATCATCTCCTCCAGCATCGCCAGGATCTCCGTCACAGACTTCCCGGCCTCCGCGGCCTCCGCGGCGGCCAGCACCAGCATCCCATGGCCCACCGTCAGGTTGGCGGAGTCCACCACATACACGCCGTCCACCTCCTCCGCCGCCAGGCGGGCATTCTGGTGGCAGCTGGAAAAGCCCATGCCGATGTTCAGGTGGATGACCGCGTCATACTCCTCCATCAGACGGCGGAACAGCTCCTCATAGTCCGCCACATTGACGGCGTTGGTGGTGGTGATCTCGCCGCCGGCGTCCACATGGGCGGCGATGTCCCCGGTGCGGATGTCCACCCCGTCCTGGTACAGCTTCCCCGCCTTGATGATCCCCAGCGGGGTCACGGTGATATTGTATCGCTCCAGCAGCTCCCGCGGCAGGTCGCAGGTGGAGTCGGTGGTGATCTTAATCATACAGACAGCTCCTTTTGGTCGCATCCCCGGACGGCCGTCCGGGGTTGAGGTTGTTGGATGGTCGGCCCCCCACGGGAGCGGTGCGCTGACGCTGCGGCTGCTGCGCCACCCCCCGCGGGGATCTGGTGCTCCGGGCGGCTGTCCCGCAGGAGGCCGGGCGTGGTCCCAGCCATGGCAGGCGCCCTCCCGCCGCTTTGCGGCCATTGTACCATAGTCTCTCCCAAAAAGCTAGTCCTATGGCGCACCGCGGCGCCGCCCGGAGGCGGCGCCGCGCTCTGTTCTTCCTTACAGCGTGACGACCGGCGATCCCGCCGCGTCGGCGGCATCGTGGGTCACCAGCAGTACCGGCCGATCCCCCGCCGTCTCCCGGATGCAGGCCAGGGCCAGGTCCCGGTTCTCCCGGTCCAGGCCGGTGAAGGGCTCGTCCAGCGCCAGCGCGTCAAAGGGCGCCAGCAGCGCCCGTGCCAGGGCCAGCCGCCGCTTCATGCCGCCGGAGAACTCCCGCACCGGCTGCGCGCCCGTGTCCGGCAGGCCCAGCCGGTCCAGCAGGGCCCGGGCCGCGGCGGGGTCATAAACCCGGCCCAGCACAAACCGGAGATTGCCCTCAGCGGAGAGGTGCTCCAGCAGCCGGTCCTCCTGGAACACGGCGGTGAGCCGCTTTCCCGCAAGCCCCTCCACCGTGCCGCTGTCCGGCCGCTCCAGCCCCAGCAGGATGCGCAGCAGGGTGGTCTTGCCGGTCCCGGAGGGCGCCATGACCGCCGTAATGCCGGGTCCCGCAGTAAAGGTCAAGTCCCGCAGCACCGTCCGGCCCCCGAAGGATTTGCACAGGTGCTTCACCGCAATCTCCATCAGCTGCCCGCCTTTCTCACTGCGGCGTCCACCAGGCGGAGGAACAGCCGCTCGAATATCACCGATACCGTCACGATCACCGCCGTCCAGGCGAAGAGGTCTCCGGTCTGGAAGTACACCTTGGCGGTGTACAGCGCCTCGCCGATAGACCCGGCAGGCAGGCCGATGACCTCCGCCGCCGCGCCGGACTTCCAGCACAGGCCCAGCCCCAATGACACGGCGGAG
Source organism: Oscillibacter sp. KLE 1728 (assembly GCF_934833455.1). Lineage (NCBI taxonomy): Bacteria > Bacillati > Bacillota > Clostridia > Eubacteriales > Oscillospiraceae > Oscillibacter > Oscillibacter sp. KLE 1728. The sequence goes on along the minus strand of NZ_CAKVVF010000023.1, from coordinate 17,557 downwards.
CGGAAATAGGGCAGCACCGCCGGCAGGTAGATGCCCCGCAGCTGCCGGGAGACCGGCACCCGGAACACCCGGGCCATCTCCAGCAGCTGCCGGTCCGTGTGCCCGATGCCCTCCAGCACGTTCAGATACACCGGCGGGAACACCATCAGGGCAGAGATCAGCAAAGACAGGTTCTCCGACGAGAAGAAGATCAGCGCCAGGATGATGAAGGACACCACCGGCACCGCTTTCACCACCGCCACCAGGGGGCTCAACAGGTCCCGGATCCACTGGAAACGGGCCGCCAGCGGTGCCAGCACCGCCGCCAGTGCGCAGGCCAGGAGAAAGCCCCCCAGGATGCGGAGGGAGGAGAAGGCCACCGCCTGCCAGAAGGCCGCCGTGCCCGCCAGGGCCAGCAGCCGCCCCAGCGCCTGCACCGGAGAGGCCAGCAGCAGCATCCGCCCGCCGGTGGTAGCCGCCAGGGCCAGACTGGCCCCCTCCCACACCAGCAGCCAGAAGGCCGCCGCCCACAGCCGGACAGAGCCTGTTCGCCGCTTCATCTGCCTCCCCCTTTCTCCTGGAAACCACCGCGCCCCGGGTGTTCCCGGGGCGCGGAAAATTTGTCAGCCGTTACGCGCCGTAATAGAAGTCGTCGTTGGGCATACCGCCGCCCACGGATTCTGCGTCCTGCTCCCACAGCACGCTCAGATAGCCGGACAGCATATCCATCATCTCCGTGCCGGTGACGCACACGATATTGCAGTAAGGCAGGGCCTTCTCCGCCACAGTAGCGTCCACGATATCATAGCCGCCGATGAGCTCCGCCGCCTCGGCGGTGTTGGCGTTCACCCAGTCCACGCTGGCGCTGTACTGCTCCAGGAAGTTGCTGACCGCCGCCGGGTGCTCTTTCACGAAGTCTGCCCGGGCCACCACCACGCCGGTGAGCAGGGCGGAGCCGTTGTCCAGGGCGTCCCACTCCTCTGTCAGGTCCAGGGCCACCCGCAGGTCCGGCAGCTGGGTCTGGGCCACGGTGACGAAAGGCTGGGGCAGCATGGCGATGGTGGCCGCGCCGGATGCCAGGGATGCCACGCATTCGCTGTGCTCGCTCTTCCAGTCGATGGTGACGCCGGTGTCCGGGTCGATGCCGTTCTCCGTCAGCAGATACCGCAGGGCGTACTCCGGCGTGGAGCCCTTGCCGGAGGCCACGATGGTCCGGCCCGCCAGATCCGCCATGGACTGGACGGAATTGCCATTCTCCACAATATACAGCACGCCCAGGGTATTCACCGCCAGGGTGACGATGCCGCCGTCCGTCCGGTTATACAGCACGGAGGCCAGGTTGGCCGGCACGCAGGCGATGTCCAGCTCCCCCTGCATCAGCTTGGGGGACACCTCGTCGGCGGAGGCGGCCAGGGTGAACTCATAGGTGTTTCCGCCGCCAGCGGTCACCACATTCTCCTTATCCTCCAACGCTTCCTCCACAGGAGCATAATCGCTCATCAGCTTCACCATGCCCATGGCGGTGGGTCCCTTCAGGGCCGCCACCCGGACGTTGACGGACTCCTCCGCGGGCGTCTCGCCCTCCTTCCCGCCACAGGCGGCCAGGGTCAGGCACATAACCAGGGCTAGGCAGGCCGCCAGACTCTTCTTCATCCACTGTTTCATCTTCTGTTTCCTCACTTTCCTTGTTGCAGTGCATCCTCCGGCGCGTAAACGGTCTTGGCCGTGATCCCCGCCAGCCGGCCGATCTTGCCGGACAGGGCGGAGATGGCGTCCGCCGGTGCATCCACCGCCACGCTGATGATGTTCACGCCCCGGGCGTGGTAGGGCACCCCCATCCGCCCGATGATATAGGGGGCGTACTGGTGCAGCAGCTCGTTCAGCGCCGGGACAGAGGCCGTGTCCCGGACGATGATCGCCAGCACGGCCACACGGGTCTCCACAGAGGATTCCTCCCTTTCCAAAAAGTAAACCCCTCCGCCGCACTGGCAGAGGGGGATTTTGACATGCGCCGTCCGCCCGGCACCGCCGGGCGCTTCCCCGCCTTGCGGCCGGGGCGGGCCCGTGCCGGTCAGAGCGACAGAAACCAAATTGTCCGGTCCGCCGGTCAGAGCTTCTTCCCAGGGACAGGGAAATGATACCATGGAACGCCCCCGCCGTCAAGGGCGGCGCTCAGAAGTCGTGCCGCCTGCCGCAGCCGACCCCCAGCTCCTCCAACACAGAGATGATTTTTTCGATTTCCGCAAAGCATTCCGGGTCCGTGAGACCGCTGTCGTCCAGAACATTCCGGATTTCCCGCAGGGCCTGGAAGCAGCGTTCCTCCGCCAGTTCCCGAATCATTTTCCACGCAGCATCGCTGCCCAGCACCAATTCGATTTGATTCCGTGCAATCAGCTCCCCCACTACTGACGCGGTAAACCGGAGCTGTTCCACCCGGTCCCGGTTTTCCAACAGTTCCCTGTCGCTGATAGAATTCATTTTGATTCCCTCCTCGCATTATAACAGGACGAAATAATTATAAATCACCAGGCATGATATAGTCAAGAAAATATATCGTGTTGGTGTAAAACATGAACAAGTCCTATTACAACGCCGAGTCCAATCTCATTGCCAAACGCCTCCGACAGCTTCGGAAGGAGCGCGGGTTCTCCCAGGAGGAATTGGCCGCCCAGCTGCAGCTGCTGGGCGTGGACATTAACCAGCCTCTTATCAGCAAAATTGAGAGAAACCGCCGGTTTGTCAAGGATTATGAGCTGGCCTGCCTGTGTCAGGTCCTTCAGGTGTCCGAGCGGGATCTGCTGGCAGACTTTTACAATGCCACAGAATGATAAAAGAACCCCCATCTGGGGGTTCTTTTGCTTTACCGTCCGTAGACCTCCGCCAGCGCCCGGATCTCCGCCGCCAGCCCGGCCGCGGCCGCGCCGGGGGCCATCCGCCAGCGCCAGTTGCCCGCCGCCACGCCGGGGACGTTGATCCGCCCCTCGCTGCCCAGGGCCAGGTAGTCCTGCATCTGGGCCACGAACAGCTCCGCCGTGCTGCCCATGCCGCACCGCAACAGCGCCCGCCGGACATTCTCCCGGCCGGAGGCGCCCAGATACCGCTCTGCGAAGTCCCGCTCCGCTTCCCCTGCGTGGTCGTACCAGCCCAGGGCGGTGTCGTTGTCGTGGGTGCCGGTGTAGCAGACGCACCGGCGGCTGCCGTAGTTGTGGGGCAGATAATCGTTGCCGGGGCCTGAAAAGGCGAATTCCAGCACCTTCATGCCCGGCAGGCCCGCCGCCTCCCGGAGCTGGTGGACCTCCGGCGTGAGAAGCCCCAGGTCCTCGGCAATATAAGTGATGTGGGGGAACCAGCCGGTCAGGACCCGCAGCAGGTCCATGCCGGGGCCCGGCTCCCACTGCCCTTCCTTGGCGGTCTCCGCCCCGGCGGGGATGGACCAGTACCGCTCAAAGGCCCGGAAATGGTCAATGCGGATGGCGTCGAACAGGCGGGAGGCGCCCTCCACCCTTCTGATCCACCAGCCGAAGCCGTCCCGCTTCTGGGCCGCCCAGTCGTACAGGGGGTTGCCCCACAGCTGGCCCTCCTCCGAGAAGTAGTCCGGCGGCACGCCCGCCACCCGGCTGGGCCGCCCCGCCTTGTCCAGCAGGAACTCCCTCCGCTCGCTCCACACGTCGGCGCTGTCCAGGGACACATAGATGGGCAGATCCCCGATGATCCGCACCCCCAGGCCGTTGGCGTGGTCCTTCAGGGCCTTCCACTGGGAGAAGAACCAGAACTGCACCGCCTGGTGAAAAGCGATATCCTCCGCCAGCTCCTGCCGGGCGGCCGCCAGCGCCGCCGGGTCGTGGTTCAGGAGGTCCTTGTCCGGCCAGTCGAACCAGGCCGTCTGGCCGAAGCGGGCCTTGAGCGCCCGGTACAGGGCGTACTCCCCCAGCCAGGGATTGGCGGCGGCAAAGTCCCGCACGGACTGGGCCTCCGCGCCGCCCAGCCGGGAGAAGGCCCGCCGCAGCAGCGCCTCCCGGCTCTCATAGAGGGCGGCGTAGTCGATGGGCGCTCCCTCCGGCACCCGGGCGGCGGACAACTCCGCCTCCGTCAGCAGGCCCCGGTCCCGCAGGTCCTCCAGGTCGATGAGCAGCGGGTTCCCGGCGAAGGTGGACTCGCTGGTGTAGGGGGAGTTCCCCGCTCCGGTGGGCCCCACCGGCAGCACCTGCCACCACCTCTGCCCGGCGTTGTGGAGAAATTCGGCAAAGGCCCGGGCCTCCCGGCCCAGGGAGCCGATGCCGTAAGGCCCCGGCAGGGAGAACACCGGCAGCAGGATGCCAGCGGAACGCTCCATATCAGCCCCTCCTTTTTGTCAGATTCCGTTCTATTGTATGCAGCCGGGCGGCGGGTGTCAAGGGCGGCTGTCCCCCCGCTCCACTGGGAAGGGAATCTCCCGGAAGGCCGTCCGCCCCGGGTTGCCCTCCGCCAGCAGGCAGCGCCGCCGGGTCAGGTCGCAGGCCGCGGACCAGACGGTGTCCCGTCCCGCAGCCCGGTCATACTGGCATAGAAAGCCCTTTCGCCCCGCCAGTAGGGCCTGGACGTCGGAAAGAGCCAGCGTCTCCCCCTCCCGCTCCAGCACCCGGCGCATCGTGTCGTACCGCTCCGCCGCCCGCCAGGAGTCCAGCCCCGGCGGCAGCGGGACCGCCAGATCCGAGTGAAAGAGATTCGCGGCGCAGACGAAGGGTCCCGCCGGGCCGGGACGCTCCACCCGCATCCCCTCCGGGCTGCACTCCGCCACGGCAATGTCCCCGGCGGCATCCGCCAGCGTCAGCGTCTGGCAGGAGGCCAGGGGCAGCACCCGCAGGCGGTCCAGGGCCTCCGGCACGGCGGCGCAGGTCTCCGCCAGCAGCCGCAGGACCATACCGGCGTTCAGGCCCGGCCGGGGCCTGGGCGTGTAGACAGAGGTGAGCCCGATGGCCAGTCCCCGGGCGTTGACGGCGTCCTCCATCTGCACGAACGAGGTGGTGTTCCCTGTAAAGGGGATCGCCCTGTCGGAAAATCCGTATGTCACATGGGTGTAGTCCGGCTCCAGCGCCGTCAGAAAGTCGCTGTTCCGTCCGAAGAACACCCCGTTCCCGTTGGACACCGCCAGGCAGGAACAGCCGCAGGCGGGCGGCAGGGCGTAGGTGGTGAAGAGGACCGTCTCCAAGTCCTCCTGCCGGCAGTTCTGCCCCGCCGCCAGCCCCTCCAGCTCCTCCAGGGCGGCGGGGAAATGGCGCGCATACGCCGGGTGGCAGGCAGCAGCAAAGGCCCGCCGCTCCGCCGTCAGGAAAAAGGGCACGTGGTCCAGCAGGCGCAGGCCGCGCTCCGCCAGCCGGGCGCCCCACTGAAAGCCCATCTCCCGGTGGGTGCCCCGCAAGGTCAAATGATTCATGTGTATTCGCTCCTTCCAGTTCTGTCAGGAGCCGCCGGCAGCTCTGCCCTTACCATAGAACAATAAAAAATTGTTGTCAAGCAGAGATTTTTTATTTGTTTTTTCAGGAGATTCAGGGGAAATTATTTTCTTTTTCCCATCCGCAACCCGTGGTTGACATCCGGGAAACCCGCCGGTGGTTGCGCTTTTTCCCGCTCTCTGGTATGGTGAGGGCAAAGGAGTTGATACCATGCGGGAGCAGCAGACCCTGGGCCGCCGCATCCAGGAGGCCCGAAAGGCCGCCGGCCTCTCTCAGGAATCCCTGGGGGAGCGGCTGGGCGTCAGCCGCCAGGCGGTGAGCAAGTGGGAGGCGGACGCCGCCGTGCCGGAACTGGAGAACCTGATCGCCATGAGCCGGATCTTTGGCGTCACCATCGGCGCCCTGCTGGGAGTAGAGCCGGAAGCGGCGGAGGACCGTTCCGAAAAAGATGCCCCGGAAGCCCCCGGTGAAGGCGTGGAGGGCACCGCCCCGGCGGGGGAGCTGACCGACCGGGAGCTGGCGGCAGTGGAGGCCATCGCAAAAAAATATCTTGACGCGGCCCAGGTCGTCCAGAACCCCAGGTGGAGCCGGAAGAAAAAAATCGCCGTAAGCGCCGGGATTTGCGGCGCGGCTTTGACGGCGGCGCTGGCTTTGGGCAGCGGCCTTTCCGCCCTTGGCAGCCGCCTGGATCAAGTCCAGTCTCAGGTGTACGGTATCGAGAGCAGCGTCAGCGGCCAGATTGGGGCACTTGCCGGGCAGATCCGGGATCTCCTGGATGAGGATTCCAATCTTTTTGCGGTTTCCCAGGCGCGGGTTACGGACTACGACCTGGCAGCGGGGACTGTGACCCTTCAGGTGTCGGCCCAGGCCAAAAGCTGGCAGGACAACACCACCGCCCTCTTCACCGCCCTTCTCTCGGACGGCCGGCAGTTTTCTGCGGAGGCCTCTGGGAAAAACGGAACCTTCACCGCTCAGAATTGGACCCTTCCCATGGATCAGGAAATCCTTCTCTCCGCATCCCTCACCACGGATGGCGTCACTGCCGCCGACCAGATGGAAACCTTGTACGACTGTCTGCCCGGAAATTTCCGGCTGGATGTGTGGGGTGGGTTCAGCCAAACCGACTGGGCCAACCAGTGGAGAGATTTCCAGAGCGATTCCTGGCCGCAGACCAGCAAGAAACTCACGCTGGGCGGGTTGTCCCTTTCCATCTCTCATGGAGGCAACACCCATTTCAGCCCCTCCCCGTCTCAGGTGGAGATCTGCTTCTACCGAAATCAGGAGACAGTCCCGGAATCGTCCGTCCCCGTTCCGGAGGCCTTGGAGCTGTGGGCAGAGGCCGGGTTTGTGGAAATGTATAACTGGACGGATTACACCTTCACCTGTGAACTCCTGCCCGGGGAAACCCTGACAGCCGCCGTCTGCATCACCGATGACCACGGCCAGACCACATGGACCATTCTGTGCGCTTACAGGCTCGACCAGAGCGGGAACGTCCAAACCCCGCAGGATCTGCCCGCCGACTGGCAGCCGGGGGATCTGCTTTGACAACGCATAACAGCGCCCCGGAGTTTTGATACTCCGGGGCACTGTTTCGTTCTCTCACTTCATCAGCTCATACATGACGGCCTTGATGGTGTGCATCCGGTTCTCCGCCTCGTCAAAGACGATGGAGGCCGGGGACTCGAACACCTCGTCGGTGACCTCCATGGCCTCCCGTCCGAACTTCTCGCCCATCTCTTTCCCCACCTTGGTCTTGTGGTCATGGTAGGCGGGCAGGCAGTGCATGAACCTGCACTGGGGCCCGGCGTTGTCCATCAGGGCCTTTGTCACCTGATAGGGCGCCAGGGCGGCAATGCGCTCCTGCCAGACCTCCATCGGCTCCCCCATGGAGACCCAAACGTCCGTGTACAGCACGTCGGCGTTCTTGACAGCTTCCATGGGGTCTTCAATGAACTCCAGCACCGCGCCGGTCTCGGCGGCGAGACGTAAGCAGGTATCGATCAGCTTCTGGTCCGGCATGTACGCCTTTGGGGCGCAGGCCACAAAGTGCATCCCCATCTTGGCGCAGCCCACCATCAGACTATTGCCCATATTGAACCGGGCG
>NZ_CAKVVF010000023.1:0-10022 GCF_934833455.1 Oscillibacter sp. KLE 1728 | reverse complement strand
AAGTGCTCCTGGATGGTCAGGAAGTCTGCCAGGATCTGGGTGGGGTGGAACTCATTGGTGAGGCCGTTGAACACCGGCACCCCAGCGTAGTTTGCCAGCTCCTCCACAATTTCCTGTCCGAAGCCCCGGTACTCGATGCCGTCGTACATCCGGCCCAGCACCCGGGCGGTGTCGGCGATGGACTCCTTCACACCGATTTGGCTGCCAGTGGGACCCAGGTAGGTGGAACCCATGCCTAAGTCCTGGCAGGCCACCTCAAAGGCACACCGGGTCCGGGTGGAGGTTTTTTCGAAGATCAGAGCCACGTTCTTCCCCTCCAGATACCGGTGGGGAATGCCGGCCTTCTTTTTGGCCTTCAGATCTGCTGCGGTGTCCAGGAACTGCTGGATCTCCGCCGGGGTAAAGTCCAGGAGCTTTAAAAAATGGGTGTGGTTTTCCATGGGTGTCTCCTCTCTGTCCCACCATGGGCGCTTTTATCATTTAGTCCGGGAAAATTGTGTAAAATTCTCCGGTTATAGTTAGGGTTAGGGTTAGAGTTAGTGTTAGTGTTAGTGTTATAGCGGGTGTTCGTGTAAGTGCCGGAGTCACGGCGGGGCGCAGCAGGTCCCCGGCCGGAGCGAAAAAGACAGATTCAGGAGAGCGTCTTTTTCAGGATCTCCAGCCCCTGGTCCATCTCCTCTTGGGAGATCACAAGAGGCGGCAGCAGCCGCATACCCGGTCCGGCGGTCAGCACCAGCAGGCCGTTTTCGATCAGCTTGCTTGCGATCTCCTTATTGGTCCAGCCGTCCTTCACCTGGATGCCGATCATCAGCCCCATGCCCCGGGTGGCGCCGAAGCAGGGCAGGTCCAGCGCCTCGATCTGGTTACGCAGATACGTGCCCTTGGCCCGGACGTCCTCCAGAAACGCGTCCGTCAGCGTCTCCTGCACCACCAGACCGGCGGCAGCGCACACCGGATTGGCGCCGAAGGTGGTGGCGTGAGTGCCGGGGCCCAGCACGTCCCGGCATTTCTCATTGGCCAGAATGCCGCTCATGGGCAGTCCCCCGGCAATGCCCTTGGCGAAGGACGCCACGTCCGGCAAAATGCCGTACTGCTGGAAGGCGAAGAGGCTGCCCGTCCGCCCTACGCCGGTCTGGACCTCGTCCACCAGCAGCAGCCAGTCCTTCTCCGCGCACAGTCTGGCAACGGCCTTCACATAGTCACGGTCCAGGGGCAGCACGCCGCCCTCGCCCTGGACCAGCTCCATCATGACGGCACACACGTCGTCCCCCGCCGCGGCCTCCAGGGAGGCAAGGTCGTTGGCGTCGGCATACCGGAACCCCTCGGTGAAGGGGAAGAAATAGTTGTGGAACACGTCCTGGCCGGTGGCCGTCAGGGTGGTGATGGTGCGGCCGTGGAAGGAGTTGTTCAGAGTGACGATGGCGGCACGGCCCCTGCCGTACTTGTCGAAGCTGTACTTTCTCGCCAGCTTAATCATGCCCTCGTTGGCCTCGCCGCCGCCGTTGGCGAAGAATACGCTGCTCATGCCGGTCCGCTTGCAGAGGATCTCCGCCAGCCGGGCCGGTGGCTCGGTGTAGAACAGGTTGGAGGTGTGGCCGATCTTCCCCGCCTGCTTGGCGATGGCGTCCACCCAGGGCTGACAACCATAGCCCAGATCGCTGACGCCGATGCCGCTGGTGAAGTCGATGTAGGCGTTGCCCTCGGGGTCGTAGAGCGTGGCGCCCTGTCCATGGTCGATGGCCACCGGGAAGCGGCCGTAAGTGTTCATGATGTACTGCCCGGTCAGGGCCTTGATCTCTTGGCTGGTCATGGGATCAGTCCTCCTTTTTCAACATGGTGCCGATGCCCTCATCACTGAGGAGCTCAATGAGAATGGAATGGGGAATGCGTCCGTCCAGGATGTGGACCCGCTCCACGCCGCCGGCGATGGCGTCCACACAGCACTCCATCTTGGGGATCATGCCCCCGGAGATGATGCCCTGGGCCACCAGGCCCGGCACGTCGTAGGTGTGGACCACGTGGATCAGCGTCTCCTCGTCCCTGGGATTGCGCAGCAGACCCCGCACGTCCGTCAGCAGGATCAGCTTCTCCGCCCCCATGGCGGCTGCCAGCTTGGAGGCGGCGGTATCCGCGTTGATGTTGTAGGCGGTGTCCGCGTCCACGCCCTGGGCCACGGTGGACACCACGGGGATATAGCCGCTGAGCAGGGCGTTTTCCACCGGCTCCGGATTCACACCCGTGATCTTTCCCACCAGGCCGTACTTCTCGTCCAGCTGCTCCGCCTGGAACAGCTGCCCATCCATGCCGCACAGGCCGATGGCCTGGCCCCCCAGCCGGTTCAGCTGGGCCACCAGATTCTTGTTGACCTTGCCGCAGAGGACGGACTGGACCACGTCCATGGTCTCGGCGTCGGTATAGCGCAGGCCGTCCACAAACCGGCTTTCGTGGCCGAGCTTCTTCAGCATCTCGCTGATCTCCGGCCCGCCGCCGTGGACCACCACCACCCGAATGCCAACCAGGGACAGCAGGATGATGTCGCACATGACAGCCCGGCGGAGTTCGTCGGACACCATGGCGTTGCCGCCGTACTTGACCACGATGGTCTTGCCGGTGAATTTCTGGATATAGGGCAGGGCTTCCACAAGCGTCCGCGCCTGCTGTGCGTGGGAGGACATCGTAACATCAACTCTTTTCTTGAAAATCGGCGGGATTCCGCCGGAGGGGGAGGAGGTGTCCCATGGGACGCGGGAATGGCAGCTATGATGACTGGACAGATGCACCCGCTACGGGGTGCGGATAGGCCGCCGGACAGCGGCCCATCTCCGCTCCCCGCAAGGGCACTATCGGGCATCCCGGTTTACGTCCGGTAATCCCCGTTGATCTTCACATACTCATAGGTGAGGTCGCACCCCCAGCAGGTGCAGCTGCTATCTCCCTCGCCCATGGTGATGGCAATGGTGACATCGTGCTCCGTCAGGACCCTCTTGGCCAGATCTTCATCAAAATCCAGCCCCCGGCCCTTGGCGCACACCTGGACGCTGCCCGCCTGACTCTGGAAGGCCACATCCACCTTGTCCGGATTGAAGTCCTCCCCGGAATAGCCCATGGCGCACAGCACCCGGCCCCAGTTGGCGTCCGCACCGAAGATGGCCGCCTTGGTGAGGGCGGAGCCGATCACGGATTTGGCGACGGTCTCAGCACTCTGCTCGCTCCCGGCTCCGGTGACGGTGCAGGTGATGAGGTGGGTAGCGCCCTCCCCGTCGGAGGCCATCTTTTTCGCCAGCTCCACACACAGGGCGCGCAGGGCCTCCACAAAGGCGTCGTAGTCCGGCCCCTTCTCCGTGATGACAGGGTTCCCCGCCAAGCCGTTGGCCAGGACGCAGCACGTGTCGTTGGTGGAGGTGTCTCCGTCCACGCTGATGCGGTTGAAGCTGACCTGAACGGTCTCCAGCAGGGCGGACTTGATCATCTCCGAGGAGATGGCGCAGTCGGTGGTCAGGAAGCACAGCATGGTGCCCATGTTGGGGTGGATCATGCCGGAACCCTTGGCGATGCCGCCCATCCGGACGGTCTTGCCGCCGATAACGGTCTCCACTGCCAGCTCCTTCTTGACGGTGTCCGTGGTCATGATGGCGTGGGCGGCCGCGTCGCTGCCCGCCGCCGTGTGGGCCGCCGCCGCGCACAGCTCCGGCATCCCCTGCTCGATGACCGCCACGTTCAGCGTCTGACCGATGACGCCGGTGGCGGCTACCACCACATCCTCCGGCCGGCAGCCCAGGGCCTTGCCTGCCGCCGCGCAGACCCGCTCCGCGTTTTCCTCTCCCATGGGGGCGCAGGCGTTGGCGTTGCCGCTGTTGATAACGGCAGCCCGGGCCTTTCCGTCCGCCAGATGGCGCTTGTCCACATGGATGTGGGCGGCCTTCACGGCGTTTTTCGTATACACAGCGGCGCAGGCGCAGTCCTCGTCGGACACGATCAGCGCCACGTCCTTTTTCCAGGCCGCGTGGGTCTTGACCCCCACGTGGATGCCCCCGGCCCGGAAGCCCTGGGCGGCGCACACGCCGCCGGTGATGAAGTTCAGCATCGTATCATCCTCTCTTCAACAGATAAGGGACATCTCTCCCCCGCCAAAATCAGGGCGCGCCTATCCCTTATCTCTTTTCTTCACTTTTGCCTCACAGCAGTCCAGCGGTCTCCTCAAATCCCAGCATAATGTTCATGTTCTGCACCGCCGCGCCGGAGGCCCCTTTCCCCAGGTTATCGAACAGGGCGGTGATGGTGAATCGCTCGTCATTTCCCGCCGCCACCAGGGTCAGGCCGTTGTCCCCGGCTCTGGCGTTGCCGTACAGCTTGGATCCTGCGTCCGCGCTCCCCTCCGGGGCCACATGGACCAGCTTTTCCCCGGCGTAGTGGTCCGCCAGCGCCTGCCACACCTGATGGAGGGTGGCCTTCCCCGTCAGCTGACTCCTGTGCAGGGGCACTGTGGCAGCCATGCCCTTGTAGTAGTCATCCACGATGGGCGTGAACACCGGGGGCTTTTTCAGGCCGCAGAGCTTCTGCATCTCCGGCAGGTGCTTGTGGGCCTGGGTCAGGCCGTAGAGGCCGGGGCTGTAAAGGCTCTCTGCCCTCTCCGCCGCCTCGTACTGGGCGATCATTTTCTTCCCGCCGCCGGAGTAGCCGGTGAGGGAGAAGCAGCACAGGTCCGCGTCCGCGGACAGCAGCCCCGCCTGAACCAGCGGCGCGACAATGGAGATGAACCCCGTGGCGTGGCAGCCGGGGTTGGCCACATATCGGGCCCCCGCGATGGCCTCCCGCTGGCCGGGCCGCAGCTCCGGGAAGCCGTAGACCCAGCCCGGCGCCGTCCGGTGGGCGGTGGATGCGTCGATCATCCGGGCACCGGAGCCCTCCGCCAGGGCCACGGCCTCCACAGCCGCCGCGTCCGGCAGGCACAAAAACACGATGTCCGCTTCCGCCATCAGCCGTTTCCGTTCGTCCGGGTCCTTCCGCTTCGCCTCGTCGATCAGCAGCAGGTCGATGTCGTCCCGCGCCGCCAGCCGGTCATAGATTTGCAGGCCGGTGGTGCCGTCCTTTCCGTCGATGTAGACCTTTGGTTTCATATCATCACCCCAGTGAAGATAAGGGATAAGAGATATTACCGGATCTGCCTATCTTTTATCCTTTTATCTGTTCTCTTTGATCTTCTGAATGAACTGTTCGATCTCCCCGATCTGCCTTGCGGTCTCCGCCACCGCCGGGCCGCCGTAGCTGCTCCGCAGGGCCATACAGTTCTCCAGGTTCAGCGCGTCATACACGTCCGCCTCGAAGAGCTCGGAGACAGCCTTCAGCTCCTCCAGCGTCAGCTCCTCCAATGTCTTGCCCCGGGCCGTGCACTGGGCCACCAGATGGCCGGTGACGGTGTAGGCGTCCCGGAAGGGCATCCCCTTTTTCGTCAGGTAGTCGGCGCAGTCGGTGGCGTTGATGAAGCCGTGGCCGGCGGCCTTCCGCATGTTGTCCGTCCGGACGGTCATGGTGTCCAGCATGGCGGCGAACACCGGCAGGCACATCTCCACCGTGTCCACGGCGTCGAACACCGGCTCCTTGTCCTCCTGCATGTCCTTGTTGTATGCCAGAGGCAGGCCCTTCATGACGGTCAGCAGGCTCATCAGGTCGCCGTAGACCCGGCCCGTCTTGCCCCGGACCAGCTCCGCCACGTCCGGGTTCTTCTTCTGGGGCATGATGGAGGAGCCAGTGGCATAGGCGTCGTCCAGCTCGATGAACTTGAACTCCCAGCTGCACCAGAGGATGACCTCCTCGGCGAAGCGGCTCAGGTGCATCATCAAAATGGACAGGCTGCTCAAAAGCTCCAGCGCGTAGTCCCGGTCGCTGACGCCGTCCAGGGAGTTGCCCATGGGTGCGGCGAAGCCCAGGGCCTTTGCCGTCTCCCACCGGTCGATGGGATAGGTGGTGCCCGCCAGGGCGCCGGATCCCAGGGGACACTCGTCCAGCCGGGCCCCGCAGTCCTCCAGCCGGGTCACGTCCCGGCGGAACATGGCGGCATAGGCCATCAGATGCTGGGCAAAGGAGATGGGCTGCGCCCGCTGGAGATGGGTGTAGCCGGGCATCACGGCGGTCTGGTGCTTCTTCGCCTGACGGCAGAGGACCGTCTCCAGCTCCAGCAGCTGCCCCACGATGACGGGGATCTGCTCCCGGACATACATCCGGAAGTCCAGGGCCACCTGGTCATTGCGGCTGCGGGCAGTGTGGAGCCGCTTCCCCGCGTCGCCGATCCGGGCGGTGAGCAGGGCCTCCACGTTCATGTGGATGTCCTCGTTGTCGGCGGTGAATGCCGCCTTCCCCGCCTCGATGTCTGCCAGAATGTCCTCCAGACCACTGGTGATGGCGGCGGCGTCCTCTTTGGAGATGATGCCGCAGTCCGCCAGCATGGCGGCGTGGGCCATGGAGCCGGTAATGTCCTCCCTGTACAGCCGCTGGTCAAAGCTGATGGAGGCGTTGAGTTCATTCACCAGCAGGTCGGTGTCTTTTTGAAAGCGTCCGCCCCAGAGTTTCATAAGCTGTTGTTCCTTTCATGGCAGACGCAGGGCGAAGAAGCCTCTCCGCCCCGCCCCTGTGGTCTTGTAATGGTCTTGCCTCTCCCCGCCGGGCATATTGAAAACATTTTCGGCAGGGCGTGTACCTGCCGAAAATACTTTGCCCCAGCTGCCCTGGGCAGCGTTCACCAGTCTGAGGACTGGTGGTGGGGCGGCTCGGAGGGGAGCCCGCTCCCCTCCGAAATCTCTCAGAGCTTCCCCTGCTCCCGCAGTGCCAGCACTGTGTCGGGCAGGCCCCACAGGTTGATGAAGCCGGTGGCGTTGGTCTGGTCATAGCTGCTCTCGTTGAAGGTCACCAGTTCCTCGGAGTACAGAGACTCGGGCGAGGTGATAGAGGCCGTTATCATGTTGCCCTTATACAGCTTCAGCTTCACGCTGCCAGTGACGTGCTCCTGGGTCTTGTCAGCGAAGGCGCTGAGGGCCTCCCGCAGGGGGGTGAACCACTTGCCGTTGTACACCAGGTCCGCGAAGTCCACCGCCAGCTTGCTCTTCATGTGGGCGGTATCCTTGTCGATGGTAATCATCTCCAGGCACTGGTGGGCCTTGTAGAGGATGGTGCCGCCGGGGGTCTCGTACACGCCCCGGTCCTTCATGCCCACCAGCCGGTTCTCCACGATGTCCAGCAGGCCGATGCCGTTCTCGCCGCCCAACTTGTTCAGCTTGCGGATCACGTCGCTGGCCTTCATCTTCTCCCCGTCCACCGCCACGGGCACGCCCTTTTCAAAGTCGATGGTCACGTAGGTGGGCTTGTCGGGGGCAGCGATGGGGCTGACGCTCATCTCCAGGAAGCCGGGCTTCTCATACTGGGGCTCGTTGGCCGGGTCCTCCAGGTCCAGGCCCTCGTGGCTCAGGTGCCACAGGTTCTTGTCCTTGGAGTAGTTGGTCTCCCGGCTGATCTTCAGGGGTACGTTGTGGGCCTCGGCGTAGTCGATCTCCTCGTCACGGCTCTTGATGTCCCACTCACGCCAGGGAGCGATGATGGGCATATCCGGGGCGAACCGCTTGATGGCCAGCTCAAACCGCACCTGGTCGTTGCCCTTGCCGGTGCAGCCGTGGGCGATGGCGTCGGCGCCCTCCGCCTTGGCGATCTCCACCAGCTTCTTGGCAATGATGGGTCTTGCAAAGGCCGTGCCCAGCAGATACTGCTCATAGCTGGCGCCCATCTTCAGGGAGGGGATGATGACCTCGTCCACCATCTCGTCGGTGAGGTCTGCGATGTACAGCTTGCTGGCGCCGGTCTTGATGGCCTTCTCCTCCAGCCCCTCCAGCTCGTCGTTCTGGCCTACGTCACCGGATACGGCGATGATCTCGGGGTTGTTGTAGTGTTCCTTCAGCCAGGGGATGATGATGGATGTATCCAGTCCGCCGGAATAGGCCAGCACGATCTTCTTGATGTTTTTCTGATCCATAATAAATTCCCTCCGTGGAGTTTTGATTGATGATGTTTGGATTATACATCTTTCACGCATATTTATTCAAGCATCATTTTGCACAACATTTCCAGCTTCTTCCGTGCAGTTTTGCATAAAATTTCGATAAGCATCTTAGAAAACCGTATATTTATTTCGATATTCAAAAAAATATGAATATATACACTCGCTCACACAATCTCCGCACCCAGCGCATAGGCTGGACTGCGGGGCGGTCGCCCCGCCGGGCGGACCTGCGCGTTTTGATAGAAAGGCTGGTCCTATGAAACGCTGCTTCTGTTATCTTCTGACCCTGGTGCTGGGGTCCCTGGCTGTGGGCGGCCTGGTGTTCGCCCTGCTGCGCACGGACGTGCTGACCCTGACGGCCGCCACGCCCACGGCTCTGTTCTTTTTCGCGGCCACCGCTGCCGCCGGTCTTGGCGGCCTGCTGGCCTATCTGCTGGGCGGCCTGCTGGCAGACCGCACGCCGGCCCTGGCGGACGCCTGGCTCTGCTGCGGGGAGGCCTCCGCTGTGGGCGCCCTGGGGGCGCTGCTGACGGCGCTGATTACCGCCCTCTCCACCGCCTCCGGCGTGGGGCTCCACATCGGCGCGGCGCTTTGCTGCGCCTTCCTGGCCCTGATGGCAGGCGGCATCCTCTGCTTTTTGCGGCGGTATGTCACGACCCGCTTCACCTGTAGCTGCGGCCAGAGCTGCTGACAGAAAAGCCCCGGCGTGCTTTGCACGCCGGGGCTGCTTTTATGAGTGCCGTCCGATCTTCACTTGATCCGCAGGCTCTCCGCCACATGGAGCAGATTCTCCTGATCCACAGTGCCGTGGAGGCGGAAGTTCAGGCCGCCGTCCGTCCAGGCCAGGGTGGCCACATCCGCTGCCTGGGGGCCGGAGATGGTGCCAGACGAGATAATCACGCCGCCCACCGTCTCAGGCTCCCACGCATCCGTCTCCGCCTCGTGAGGCTTCTCCGCCTCCCAGAACCTGGCGGTCACACCGCCGAAGCGCACGGTCTCTCCATCTCCCTCCGGCATCAGCAAGGGGGTGGCAGAGCAGGTCAGGGTGATATTGCCGCCCTGGCCGACCCAGGTAGTCTCCGCCGCGCCGCCGGAGGCGTTGGTTTCAAACCAGCTGTAGCCGCCGGGCAGCCAGTCAGCCTCACAAGCGGGCGCAGTCTTTGATGTGGGCTCCACGGAGGAGGCGGCCTCCACCAGCGTGTCCGGGTCCACGTCCGACCCGGTGAACCAGAACAGCACCCCCGCTTCGTCCTCCCACACCAGCAGGCAGCTGTCGCCGTATTCGCTGCTGTAGGTGTAGAGCGCCGCGTCATGGCCGTTCACGGTGACGGTGCGGCAGGGGATCTCCCCGCTGCCGGGGCTCCAGCCATAGCTCCCGCCGTCGGGATAGGCACAGGAGAAGGAGATGCGCCCGCCGCCATTCCAGTAGCTCAGATTCCCTCTGCCGCCCATTCCGGCCCGCACGGACTCCAGCTCCCAGCCCTCCGGCAGCTTTGTCAGCGCGTAGCCAGGGGCTTCGGTGTAGTCGATCCCAGGGTCCTCGCTGGCGTATGTGACGCCGTCCTCATCGGTCTCCCTGTGCCAGTAGAGCCCTGAAGCGACGGCTGCGGAGGCCGGCGCGGTCTGCTCCCCCAGCAGCACCGTGCGGGTGGCGGAGTCGTAGCCCACCTTCACCCCCAGCAGCTCGCTGATGGTCCGGATGGGCAGGTAGTTGGTCTTGCCGCCAGCCTCATCCACATAGAGGATGGAGCCGGGGACCCGCTGGCCGTTGGGGGCGGTGATGTCGCTGCCGGCGGCGATCTTTGTCTCGCCGTTCAGAGCCACCCCAGCGAAGTTGAACTGCACCTGCCCGGAGGCCGCCAGAGCGGTGGCGGTCAGGGCCGTCAGCGCCAACGCCGCGGCCGCGCCGGCCAGGAATGATAGGACTCGTCTTTTCATGGAACTCCTTCCTTTCTGTCTCCGTGTGTTTCCGGGGGAC
>NZ_CAKVVF010000022.1:24209-28670 GCF_934833455.1 Oscillibacter sp. KLE 1728 | reverse complement strand
GAATATTCCGCCGGGGCGCCGCTCTGGTTTTTTCCAAGTCTGTGCCGGATACCCTCCATTCCCTGCGGGGTGGCGGCAAGGGACCAGCCTCCGCACACTGGCGGAGGCCGGTGTTGAAGCCGTTATGTTTCCTCGTACAGCTCAATGATGGCGTCATCCAGGGTGATGAACGCCAGCCGGACCGTATCGCTGAGGGTCTCCGGCCCGAAAATCACCTGCTGGGCCTCCTTCAGATAGGGGTCCATGTTATCCACCTTGTAGGCCACGTGGGGCTGTTTGGAAAGGATCTCCGGGAACCGGGTTCCCTCCTCAAATTTCAGGTATTCAATCTTGTAGTCGTAGGCATCCACGCTCTCATTGACCCAGAAGCCGCCCCACTCGTTGTAGACCATGTTGGGCTTTTTGTTCAGCACGGGGAGCCCGATATGCATATACTCCGCTGCCATGGAAAACCTCCTGTCAGTTATCCTGGGCGGCCAACTCCTGATAGAACTGGAAGGCCTCCCGGTCAGTAAATTTCTCGTGCACGATCTTGGCCACCGCCCGGCACATGGCGGCGGGATGCTCACTCTGGAAGATGTTGCGGCCCATGTCCACGCCCCGGGCGCCGTCGGAGATGGCCCGGTAGGCCATGGTCAGGGCCTCGTCCTCCGGCAGCTTCTTGCCGCCGGCGATGACGATGGGCACGGGACAGGCGGCCACTACCTTCTCAAAGTCATCGCAGTAGTAGGTCTTGACGAAGGACGCCCCCAGCTCTGCCAGCATCCGGGTGGCCAGCAGGAAATACTGGGTGGTGCGGGCCATCTCCTTGCCCACGGCGGTGACGCCCAGAACAGGGATGCCGTACCGTTCCCCGGCGTCCACGGCGCGGCACAGGGTCTCCAGGGACCGGGCCTCGCCCGCCCCGCCGATGAAGCACTGGATGGCCACGGCGGAGGCATTCATGCGGATGGCGGCCTCCATATCGGCACCCACGCCGTTGCCGGTGCTCATGTCGTCGATGAGCACACTGGCGTCATGGGTGGCCCGGAGGCAGATGGCATTGTGGACCGTGGGGGGGATGCAGGAGCGGATGGCCCCCCGGGTGGCCATGAGCACGTCCGCGTACCGGCACAGAGGGGCGATGGTCACGTCCATGCGCTCCAGGCCCGCAGTGGCCCCCATGATATAGCCGTGGTCAAAGGCCAGCATCACCGTGTTGCCGCTCTTGGGATTGAACAGGTGGGAGAGCCGATTCTTGGCTCCCCAGTCCCCGTGGCCCAGGCCCTTGGCGAAGAAGCCCTGCTCCGGGGCAGGCACGTCCAGATGGTAGTCGTGGGCGGTCTTGTTTCCGATTGCGTCTGGCATAGCGCTTACTCCTTACTGAACGCCGGGGTGCGGCAGGGGGTGTTCCACAGACGGAGCATCTCCTCGTCCCACTTGGCGATGTTCATCTGAAAGCCTGCGGCCTCCTGGACGGTGAGGATCTCACCCACCATGCTGGCCACGACCTCGATGCCCTTGGCCTTCAGGAACTCCACAGTGTCCTTGAACAGCACCAGCATCTCCATCATGGTGGTGGCGCCGCAGCCGTTAATCATCACAAAGGTCTTGTCCCCGGGCTTCAGGTCCAAGGCCTTGCACAGGGCCTCGGCCACGGTGGCCACGGTATCCTTGGAGGACATCATGGGCACCCGGACGCCGCCGCCCTCGCCGTGTTGGCCGGCGCCGATCTCCATCAGGTCGGTCTCTCCCAGGTCGCCGAAGGACATGCCGTTCTGGGGATGGGTGGCATCGGTGGACTTGACGGTGATGGAGGCCATGTTGTCCGCGTAATGTTGAGCGATCTCCGCTACCTCCTCCAGAGTCTTGCCCTCCCGTGCGGCGGCCGCGGCGATGTGGTACAGCGCCACCGCGCCGGCCAGCCCCCGCTTGTTGTCCTCGCCGTTGGGGTCGTACCGGATCTCCTCGCCGGTGACCACCTGACGCACATTGAGGCCGGCCTTCCTGGCCAGCTTCATGGCCTGCTTGCCCGCCAGCTGGTCGCCGGCGTAGTTCAGGGTCAGCAGCAGCACGCCGTGGCCCTTGTCCGCCATCTTCATGGCATCAAACACCAGCTGGCCGTTGGGGGCGGCGAAGATATCACCCACCGCCTGGATGTCCAGCATACCCTTGCCCACAAAACCGGCCTGGGCGGGCTCATGGCCGGAGCCGCCGTAGGTGACGATGGTCACCCGGTCGGCATTGGTCAGATCCTTACTGATGACCAGGTGGCCGTCCACATTCAGAATGTCCGGATAAGCCAGACCCAGGCCCACCAGCTCTTCGTCGGTGACCGTCTCCGGCGCGTTCATGAACTTCTTCATTTTCATACAGCATTCCTCCAGTGATATTTAAGTGGTGCATTGCCAATCCCGCTCCTGCGGGTGGAACAACAGGTTATTCCCGGGCCAGCCCCTGGAAGAACCAGGACATGGACACGGCGCCCGCGTCCGGGGTGCCGATGGTCTTGGTCCCGTAACTCTTGGCCCGGCCGAATTTGGAGACATACTGCTTCGTAGCCTCCGCCCCCTGGGCGGCGGCCTGGGCCGCGGCATCGAACAGCTCGTCCGCGCTGTCTCCTGTATAGGCCGCGACGGCTTCGCTGGCGGGGATCAGGGCATCCATCATAGTCTTGTCCCCCACCTTGGCGCCGGACATATCTTCCAGCTCCTCCAGGGCCTTGGCGAAGATGGCCTTGAGGCCCGCCACGTCGATCTCCTCCCCCTCTGGGGCCTCCTCCTGCAAGCCGTCCAGCCAGGTGTTCCACAGGGGGACGGCGCTGCCGCCGTTCAGGGTCATAACGGCCATGGCCGCGTCATCCAGCATGGACTGGATCCCCCCCTCGGCGGCGTCCACTGCTTCGGAGATAGCCCCGGCAATCTTCGCCATGGTCAGGCCGTGATCCGCGTCCCCAAATTTGGAATCGATCTCCGTCAGCTCCGCCTCAGCGGCGGTCACAGCGGCGCAGGCGTTTTTCAGGCGCGCCGCAAATTCAGCTCTTGTCATGTGATATCGGCCCCCTCTTTTGACAAAATAAACAAATTTTGGAAGACATCTTTATTCTAACATAGTCATTTCGCTTTTTCAAGGCGCATCGCCCCTCTTTTCTCCCGGCCAGCAGGGACTCTCCGACGGCCTTTCCACCCCGCCCTTCATTGACGGACAGGATTCCCTATTTTGTGTGTTTTGTATATGGATTTCCCATGGCGATTCTTGTAAAATACAATTGTTGAAAAATGCAACGATAGGAGAATGGTATGCCGAATCGGATCGAGATGTTTCGCCGCCTGGAGCGACAGTATTTTCGGGACAGGCTTGGCACCCTGGGCCTGCAGCAGCTGGACGGCATGATCCTGCACCTGCTGGGGCGGGAGGGCCACATGCGGCAGGAGGACCTGGCCGTCCAGCTGGCGGTGGACAAGGGGGCTGTGGCCCGGAGCCTGGCCCGTCTGGAAAAGCGCGGCCTGGTGGAGCGGCAGGTGAGCGCCCGGTGCCGCCGGGAGAAGCATGTCTCTCTGACTCCCGCGGGGGAGGGCGCATATCAGGGCGTCCAGAGGATTCTGGAGGAGTGGGGGCATGTCAAATACCAGGGCTTCACCCCTGAGGAGCGCGCCCTGAACGAGGCGTTTCTGACCCGCATTGCGGAGAATGTGATCGAATTTTGTCGAGGAGAGGGAAGTGAACATGGTTAAGAATCTGACGGAGGGCAGACCGCTGAATCTGCTGTTTTTCTTTGCCCTGCCCATGGTGGCGGGCAATCTGTTCCAGCAGCTCTACAATATGGTGGACACCGCGGTGGTGGGAAAATTTGTGGGCGAAGACGCAGTGGCGGCCGTAGGCTCCTCCTTCCCCATCGTGTTTTTGTCGGTGGCCGTGGCCTCCGGACTGTCCATGGGCTGTACGGTGGTGGTGTCCCAGCTGTTCGGTGCCGGGCGCATCCATGAGATGAAGACCACCATCTCCACCGCCATCATCTCTCTGGGCGTCCTGGGGCTCCTCATCATGGGCCTGGGAACGCTGCTGGCCGGTCCCCTGCTGCAGCTGCTGGGCACGGACCCGGATATCATGGCCGACTCCCGGACGTATCTGCAGATCTATTTCGGCGGCGCGGTCTTCCTGTTCCTCTACAACACTCTCAACGGCATCTATAACGCCCAGGGGGACAGCAAGACGCCCCTGATCTTCCTGATGATCTCCAGCCTGACAAACATCGTGCTGGACCTGCTGTTCGTCATCCGCTTCGGCATGGGCGTGGCTGGCGTGGCGTGGGCCACGCTGATCGCCCAGGGCCTCTGCGCCGTGGCCTCCCTGCTGGTGTTGCTCCGCCGGATGCGGCGGATGCCCTGCGAGCCGGAAAAACAGGGCGTGAAGCTGCCCCTCTTCCACATGGTGGCGGTGAAGCGCATCGCCCAGATCGGCCTGCCCTCCATGCTCCAGCAG
>NZ_CAKVVF010000022.1:0-24199 GCF_934833455.1 Oscillibacter sp. KLE 1728 | reverse complement strand
ATGATGCAGGGTCTGGTCAACTCCTTCGGCAAAGTGCTGGTGGCCGGATACACTGCTGCCACGAAGATCGACTCCCTGGCCATGCTGCCCAACATGAACATCTCCAACGCCATGTCCAGCTTCACGGCCCAAAACATCGGCGCAGGCAAGTACGAGCGGGTCAAGGAGGGCCTGAAGGCCTGTCTGCTGATGGTGGCGGTATTCTCTCTGCTGATCACCGTCATCATCTTCCTCTTCGGAAACCAGCTGCTGTCCCTGTTCCTGGACCCGGGGGACGCCTCGGGCGCCATGGGTTACGGTCTGGCCTATATGCACACAGTCTCCCTCTTCTATATCCTGATGGGCCTGCTGTTCGTCCCCAACGGGATGCTGCGGGGCGCGGGTGACATGGCAGCCTTCACCTTCAGCTCCATGGCCAACCTGTTCTCCCGGGTGGGCATCGCCTACGCACTGGTGCATCTCACCCCGCTGGGGGCCAACGCCATCTGGTGGTCCATCCCCGCCGGCTGGCTGATCGGCGCGGCGGTCTCCCTGCTCCGGGTCAAGAGTGGAAAGTGGATGCGCAAGGCTGTGGCCGACCGCTGACCCCCGCAGGCGGTCTATTTCAGGAATCGCAGGTGCTGTGGATATGAACAGGAAACAGAATCTGGAGGTCTTTGCGAAGACACCCGTCCGAAAGGCCGTGCTGCTGCAGATAGTCCCGGCCGTGGCCAGTCAGATGGTCACGCTGGTCTACAATCTGGCGGACACCTACTTTGTGGGGATGTTGAACGCCCCCCATGAAACCGCGGCCGTCACTGTGGCCTATCCCTCCTTTCTGATGCTGACCGCCATTTCCAACCTCTTCGGCATGGGCGGGGCCAGCGCCATCGCCCGGGCCCTGGGCCGTCAGGACGAGGAGGGCGCCCGGCGGATCGCCGCTGTCTCTCTGGCCGGCGGCCTGCTGTCCGCCCTGCTCTTCTCCGCGGCGTTCCGACTGCTGGCCGATCCCGTGCTGCACCTGTGCGGCGCCACCGAGGCTACCTATGCTACTGCCTACGGATACGCCAAATGGGTCGTCATACTGGGCGGCCCCTTCACCATTCTCAACACCCTCCTGGCGAATCTGGTCCGGGCGGAGGGCAGCGCCGGAGCCGCCGCCTTCGGGGTCTCCTTCGGCGGCGTCCTGAATATCCTGCTGGACCCGCTGTTCGTCCTGCCCCAGTTCCTGGGCCTGGGCGCGGTGGGCGCGGGCATGGCCACGGCCCTCTCCAACGGGGCGGCGGTGGCCTGTTTTGCCGTCTATCTGGTCCGCCGCCGGGGCGCCACCTATTTGAACCTGCTGCCGGCGAATCTGCGGTATGCCGCCCAGTACCTGCGCCCCATTCTGGCCATCGGCTTCCCCTCCGCCCTGCAGTATGCGCTGACAGTGGTGGCCACCGCTGCCCAGGCCGACTTTGTATCCCAATACCCCACAGAGGCGGTGGCGGCCCTGGGCATCGTAAAAAAACTGGACCAGCTGCCCCTGTATTTCTCCATCGGTGTCTCCAACGGACTTCTGCCGCTGCTGGCCTATAACCACGCTGCCGGGAATCACCATCGGCGTGCGCAGGCCTTCCGGATAGGGAGCCTGATGTCCTTTGGCTTCGCCGTGCTGTGTCTGGTCTGCTATGAGGCGTTTGCCACCCCCCTGGTCTCCCTGTTCATTGCCGATGCTGCGACAGTCCGCTATGGGGCCGTGTTCCTGCGGTGCATGGTGACGGCAATGCCCATGATGGCCCTGTGCTATCCCATTATTATCCAGTTCCAGGCCATGGGCAGGGCCAGGGAGTCCCTGGTCTGCTCGATCCTGCGCAAGGGTGTACTGGACATTCCGCTGCTCTATCTCATGGACGCGCTCTTTCCCCTGTACGGCTGTATGTGGGTGCAGCCCATCGTGGACGCCATCTCGCTGGCCGCAGCCCTGTGGTTTTACCGGGCCATCCAAAGGGGGAGCGCGGCGGGCGGAACGGCCCCAGCCGGGGCCTGAAACCGGCGTGAGCAAAACGGAACTGTAAGGAGGAGAACGAATCCGTGGCAAGCAAGGAGCACGATTTTTCCGTCGGCAGCATTCCCCGCAACATCATTTCGCTGGCGCTGCCCATGACGGCTGCCCAGCTCATCAACGTGCTGTACAGCGTGGTGGACCGCATCTACCTGGGGCGGCTCCCCGGGCATCTGGCTCTGACGGGCCTGGGGCTGACGCTGCCCATCATCTCCATCGTGATGGGCTTTGCCAACCTGTGCGGCACGGGGGGCGCCCCCCTGTGCTCCATCTACCGGGGTAAGGGCGAGGAGGAAGAGGCCGAGCGGATCATGGGCAACGCCTTCACCCTTCTGCTGATTTTCGGCGCCGCTGTCACAGGGGTGTTCCTGCTGTTCCGGCATCCCCTGCTCTACCTGTTCGGCGCCAGTGACGCCACCTATCCCTATGCCGAGGCGTACATGACCATCTATCTGCTGGGGACCGTCTTTGTCATGATCGGCCTGGGGATGAATCCCTTCATCACGTCTCAGGGCTTCGGCCGCACCGGGATGATGACCGTGGGCCTGGGGGCGATGGTCAACATCGTGCTGGATCCGGTCTTCATCTTCGCCCTGGACATGGGGGTGCGGGGCGCGGCGCTGGCCACCGTGATCGCCCAGGGCTGCTCCGCCGTGTGGGTACTGAAATTCCTCACCGGGCGGAAGGCCATCCTGCGGCTCCGCCTGCGGAATCTGGCGCTGGGCGCCGGGCGGGTGAAATCCATCGTGGCCCTGGGCCTGTCCGGCTTCTTCATGAATCTCACCAACAGTCTGGTGCAGGTGGTGTGCAACGCCACGCTCCAGGCATACGGCGGCGACCTGTACGTAGGCGTGATGACCATCATCAACTCCCTGCGGGAGGTGTTCTTCATGCCGGTGCAGGGGCTCACCAACGGCGCCCAGCCGGTCACCGGGTACAACTACGGCGCCGGCCGATACAGCCGCGTCCGGAGCTCCATCCGCTTCAGCGTGGCGGTGACGGTTGGTTACGCCGCTGTCTTCTGGGCCGCCGCCATGTTGTTCCCCGGGCTTTTGATCCGGGTCTTCAACAGTGAGCCGGAGGTGGTGGCGGCCGGCATCCCCGCCCTGCGCATTTACTTCTGCCTGTTCATCCCCATGTCCCTCCAAATGGCGGGGCAGGGTGTGTTCGTGAGCCTGGGGCGCTCCAAGCAGGCGGTTTTCTTCTCTCTGCTGCGCAAAGCCATCATCAATGCGCCGCTGACGGTCGTCCTGCCTATCTGGATGGGCACCACCGGCGTATTCACAGCCGAGGCCATCTCCCAGCTGGTAGGCGGCCTGGCCTGCAGCCTCACCATGTATTTCACCGTGTACCGTCCCCTGGGCCGCCTGCCGGACCGCCCGCCGGAGAACATCTGAGACCCGGTTGCCGCGCCGTTGTTCCCTCTCTTACTCCCACAGACTCGCAAGAAAAAGAGGAGGCGCTTTTGGAGGTTTTTCCAAAAGCGCCTCCTCTGCCTGTTCCGGCCCCCTGCGCGTCTTGACAAACAGTTCCGGCCCGGCTATAATCTTCCCCGCAAGTCCCGGCCGCCCCTCTGCGGGAGGTTGGAAGATCCCGAACCTGTTAGGAGCACCGCCATATCATGAGAGCATCCTCTGCATACAGCCTCTTTGATACAGAGAGCGTCTGGGCCATCCTGATGCGGATCGCGCCTCCGGTCATGCTGGCCCAGCTGATCCAGGCCATGTACAACATCGTGGACAGCTATTTTGTGGGCCAGTTCTCCAGTGACGGCCTCACCGCCCTCTCCATCGTCTACCCTGTCCAACTGATCGTCACCGCCATCGCTGTCGGCACCGGCGTGGGCGTCAATACCCTGATGTCCCGGTACGACGGCCAGGGGAACCACCACCTAGCCGACCGGACCGCCGGAACAGGGACGGTCCTGGCGCTGATCAGTTGGCTGATCTTCGCCGTATTGAGCGGCCTGCTGATGCGCCCCTTTGCCGCGATCTCCACGGAGTCCTCCTCCGTGGCGGACCTTGCCGTGACATACGGTACCATCGTCTGCGTGGGCAGTCCGGGTGTGTTTCTGGAGAGTACCTGGAGCAAGGTCCACCAAGCCCGCGGCAACATGCGCCTGCCCATGTTGGCCCAGATCGCCGGCGCCGCGGCCAATATCGTGCTGGACCCGATTCTGATCTTCGGCCTTGGCCCGGCACCGGCGCTGGGAGTGGCCGGTGCCGCCTTTGCTACGGTGTCAGGCCAGGTGCTGGCGGCGCTCATTGTTGTCTCCGGATTCCGGAAGCCGCCCCCCATCCGGGTGTTCCGCTCCTATGCGGCCAAGATCTACCGGTTGGGATTTCCCTCCATCTTCATGCAGCTTCTGTTCACGGTCTATATCATGGCCCTGAACATGATCCTGGCCGGCTTTTCCGATGACGCCGTGACGGTCCTGGGCCTGTATTACAAGGTGCAGTCCTTCTTCTTCATCCCCCTCTCCGGACTCCAGACCTGCATCGTCCCCCTGCTGAGCTATACATACGCCAAGGGTGCCTACGGCCGCTGCCGCCGGGTGGTGAAGAACTCCGTCCTGCTGGCCATGTCCTTCATGCTGGTGGGGATCGCCTGCTTCGAGCTGATCCCGGAACAGCTGCTGCGCATTTTCACCGCGGAGCCCGCGGTCCTGGAGATCGGCGTCCAAGCCTTCCACATCATCGGCATCAGCTTTCTGCCCGCCGTGCCCTCCCTGATCCTGCCGGTCTTTTTCCAGGCCATCGGGGCGGCGCTGCCCAGCGTCCTGCTCTCCCTGACCAGGCAGATCTTCTGCCTGATTCCCGTATTCTGGCTCTTCTCCAGGATCGATCTGGCCTACACGTGGCTGGCCTTTCCCATTGCGGAAGTCGTGACCGGAACGCTGGGCCTGTGCTTCTATCTCCACCGCATCCACATCTGGGACCGCTGTAAGGGCGCGGCCCCGAAACCCGAACGCAAAGGAGCGACTGCCATGAAACTCATCACCGCCATCGTCAACAGACGGGACACCAGCGAGGTCTGCGCCGCCCTGACAGACGCCGGCTTTTACTTCACCCGCATGGCCTCCACCGGTGGTTTTCTCACCGGCGGCAACTCCACGCTGCTGATCGGCACAGAGGAGGACCGGGTGCCCCAGGCCATCGCCATCATCCGCCAGAACTGCTCCCGCCGGACGGAGAAGATCTCCTCCAACGTGCAGCTGGCCACGCCCTCTGCGGCCTATCCCACGGAGGTGACCGTAGGCGGTGCCACGCTGTTCGTCTCCGATGTGACGCAGTTTGAAAAGATCTGAGCCGCCCGCCATATCCGGCGGCCGGGCACAAGCAGGACGAAGCGATCCCCCTCAGTGTGTGCACTGAGGGGGATCGCTTTTTGCATCAAGATCGATCAGGCAGGGGCGAACGCCGCGCCCGGAGACGCGGCCACAGTCCCATCCTCCCGTACGGCCACATATTCGATCATCTCGCCGCTGTCCCTGCGCAGCCGGTCCACCAGAACGCCGCCCTCCTCTTCCCCCAGGATGAAAAAGGCAGTGGAGAGCAGGTCTGTGTAAACGGGCCGCGAGGACAGGATGGAGACGCTCTTCAGTGTCAGCGGCATGGGGTATCCGGTCCGCGGGTCCAGCAGATGGTGGTACACGGTCCCATTCTTCTGGAAGCTGTGCTCATACCAGGAGGATGTGGCGATGCCCGCGTCCTGGAGCTGCACCGTCCCAAACACCGAGCCGGTGTTGTCCGGGTCCCGGATCGCCACCTTCCACGGCCGGGTCCCGCCCTGCGCGTCCTGGTGCGCACCGATCACAAACAGGTTCCCGCCGTAGTCCAGCACGGCCTGCCGGACGCCGCCCTGCCGCAGGCGGTCCACGGTCAGGCCCAGGGCGAAGCCTTTCCCGGCCGCGCCTGGATCCAAACCGATTCCAGAAAGATCAAACGTCACGGTCCGCGTATTCCGGTCCAGGCGGACGTGCTGATAGCCCACCCGGTCCAGCACCGCCCGGATGCGCTCCGCAGAGGGGATCCGGGGCGTCTGGGACAGAAAATCCCACAGCTTTACCACCGGCCCCACCGTGGGGTCGAATGCTCCGCCGGACAGGCGGCAGATCTCCAGGTTCTGCTCCAGGAAGGTGTACAGGGTCTCAGAGACCGGCACAGCCTCGCCGGGCCGGATGTCCCGGCAGAGCCTGGAAAGCTCTGAGTCGGGATCGAACATGCTGAGGGTGCGCTCCAGCCCGTGGGCCTCCTCCTCGCACTGCTCCAGCAGCTGCTCCCCGTCCTCCGGGATTTCCGCCGCGATGCGGCAGAGGGTGTCGTACGCCAAAAATGCGCGGGTATGCTCCATAACGGTTTTCCTTTCCGGTTCTTGTCTTTACTGGAAAACGCCGTCCTTGCGCATCTCCTCCAGGACAACCTTGGCCATCCGCAGGTAGTTGATGAACGCAGGATACATCGGCCGGTTCTTGGGATCCATATCCAGATGCGCATGGTCTGGGTTGGGATTGTCCCAGATCATGCCCATATCCCGTCCGGCGGCGTGGGGCAGGCCGGTCAGATCCAGCATGTTCTGGGTGGCGCAGACCTTCAGATTCAGGTTGTCCATCTGGGTGCGGAAGCCCACCAGGAAGGCGTGGCGGTCCCAGCCGGAGGGGAACGGATCCTCATAGGTGGGGCAGTCGTATTTGGACTGGCGGTAGTACTTTTTCAGCTCGGGGTGGACGATGTCCTCCTCGTTGTCTGCGAAGATCTCGTCAAAGCGGCAGGAGCGGATCCTGCCGTTCTCCACCACCACCTTCAGCCAGCCGGTGAGGCCGTAGCCATAGTCCTCGGAATAGCTGTACAGCTTCTTGGAGGAGGGCTCGTCCAGCTCCTTGTCCAGCTTGGCCGCGAAGGTCAGCAGCTTCTTCACGCTGCCGGAGGCGCTGGCCACCAGATCGAAGTCTCCGCTCAGGCTCTGTTTCTCCAGCATCTGCTGCTCCACGTACTGCATGCCCATGGTCAGCACGGAGCCGGCCTTCTGCATCCGGGGCTTCGTGTACTGCCAGAAGCTGTAGCTGGAGCGGCGCTTGGAGATGCCCTGGTACAGGTGGTTGTAATAGGAGGGGGCCGTGATCTCATTGAGCTCCACAAAGATCAGCTTGCCGTCGGCCTTCACCGCCTCCACAATGCCCAGGTGACCCGGATCGGCGGGAAACTCCCCCTCTACGCCGGGATAGTAGGGCGGGAACCGTTCCTCGATCCGATAGTAGTCACCCTTCAGCATCCCCTTGGGGGGCTGAACGGACCAGACGGGCTTCTTTCCTGCGTTATCCATGTTCGTTCCTCCTTACTTCACGGCACCGTCCTTGACCATCTCGTCGTGAACGATCTTGGCCAGGCGCAGATAGTTGTTCCACACGGGAGAGCGGGGCCGGGTGACGGAGCGGGCTGTGGCGTCGCTGTTGGAGACGAGCGCCACATCGTCCTTGTGTGGCTTGTCCCACACCACGCCCATATCCGGGCCCTCTACGCAGGGCAGGCCAGTGATGTCGAACATGTCCTGTGTCTCGCAAACCTTCTTGTTGATGGCGTCAGACTGGTCCTTGAAGCACACCAGCCAGGCATGCCGGTCCCAGCCGGAGGGGAACGGATCCTCATAGGTGGTGGAGAAATACTTGGACTGGCGGTAGAACTGCTTCAGGTCGTCGTAAACAATATCTTTGGTGTGGTCGGCGAAGATCTCATCGTAGAAGCACCTGACGATCTTGCCGTCCTCCACCACCACCTGGAGCCAGCCGGTGATGCCGTAGCCGTAATCCTCGGTGTAGCCGTAGTACCGCTGCTTCTTGTGGTTGGAGTCCTTCCGCTGAGCGGACACGTCGTTCTTCAGGCCGATCATGTTCTTCATGGAGAAGGAGGCACCGGTCAGTAGGTCATAGTCAGCGTCCAGGTCCTGCTTTTCCAGGATCTGGTCCTCCACATATTTGAAGCCGTTGGCCAGCACCCGCCCATAGGCCACGCTGCGGCGCTTGTCATGGAAGTCCTGGAAGAACTGGAACTCCGTGCGGCGCTTGCTGACATTCTGGAAGTGGCGGACATAGTAGTTGCCCATGGTAGTCTCGTTGAACTCGGCGAAGGCGATCTTGCCGTCGTCGTCAAACACCACGTCCAGCTCGCCCTTGTGGCCGGGGTCGCCCCAGCGGCCGCTGTACCGCAGCTCGGCGTGATAGTAATCGCCCTTGACCAGGCCCTTGTACTGGGGCTGCGCCGTCCAGTCGATCAGCTCGCTCTCGTTGTCCTCATGCCAGGGGCCCAGCCCCAGCCATCTCGTCTTGTCAGTCATGTCAAATCCTCCTTATGATTCTGTCCGTCACTTGGACGGGGTTTGCTCTTCCAGGGCGCCGGCCCGGCAGCAGGCGCAGAAGTGGCCGCTGCCGAAGTCCCGCAGCGCCAGGTCCCGGCCGGTGCAGCCCTCCCGGGCGTACAGGCAGCGTTTCGCAAAGCGGCAGCCCGGCTCCGGGTCAATGGGGCTTTGAAGCTCGCCGATGAGCTTCACCCGCTGCATTTTCTGCCGGCTGCTGGGGATGGGAATGGCAGACAGCAGAGCCTGGGAATAGGGATGCAGTGGCTGGCGGAACAGCTCCGCGGAATCCGCTGTCTCCACCAACTGGCCCAGGTACATCACCGCGATCTTATCGGAGAAGAACTTCACCACCGACAAGTCATGGGTGATAAAGAGATAGGTCAGGTGGAACTCCGCCTGCAGATCCTTCAGCAGGTTCAGGACCTGAGCCTGGATGGACACGTCCAGCGAGGACACCGGCTCGTCGCAGACGATGAACTGGGGCTGCAGGGACAGCGCCCGGGCGATGCCCACCCGCTGGCGGCGGCCGCCGTCCAGCTCGTGGGGATAGGCGTTGAACAGCCGGGCGGAGAGGCCCACCACGTCCATCAGCCGGGAGACCTCCTTATCCAGCTCCGCACGGCTTTGAGCCTTTGCGTGAATCCGCAGCGGTTCCCCGATGATCTCCCCAATGGACATCCGGGGGTTCAGGGAGGAGAACGGGTCCTGGAAGATGATCTGCAGATCCTTGCGCAGGTCGTGAAGCTGCTTCTTATTCATCCTGCAGATGTCCTGTCCGTTGAACAGGATCTCGCCGCTGGTGGACTGGTGCAGGCCCAAGATCAGCCGTCCGATGGTGGACTTGCCGCAGCCGGACTCCCCCACCAGGCCCAGCGTCTCGCCTCTCCGAATGGAAAAGTTGACGCCGTCCACCGCATGAAGGGTGCCGGTGGGGCTTTTGAAATACTTCTTCAGGTCCCGGACTTCCAGGATGATATCCTTATCTGCCATGTCGCACCTCCTCCATCAGTTCGGGGGATTCGAAAACGCCCTGGTGGGCCAGGCAGCGCACCATCTGGGTGCCGCCGACGCCGGTCATCTCCGGCTTGCGGGTACGGCAGGCCCCCGTTGCGTAGGGGCACCGGGGTGCAAAGGCGCAGCCCTCCGGCAGCTCCGTGGGGTCCGGCATCTGGCCCTGGATGGGCTTGAGCTTCTCCGCCGTCTCATCCAGAGACGGGATGGAGCCGAAGAGGCCGATGGTGTAGGGATGATGGGGGTGGTCAAACACCTCCGCGATGGTGCCGCTCTCTACGATCTCACCGGCATACATGATAGCCACCCGGTCGCAGACCTGGGCCACGACGCCCAGGTCGTGGGTAATCAGCAGCAGGGAGGTACGGAGCTTTTCCTTCAGCTCGTTCATCAGTTCCAGCACCTGGGCCTGGATGGTCACGTCCAGGGCGGTGGTGGGCTCGTCCGCCAGAATCAGCTCCGGCGAGCAGGCGATGCTCATGGCGATGACCACCCGCTGCTTCATGCCGCCGGAGAACTGGTGGGGATACTCGTCATAGCGGGCCCGGGGGATGCCCACCATCTCCAGCATATCGCCGGCCTTTCTCCGGCCCTCCTCCTTGCTGCACTTTTCATGCTGGTGGATGACCTCCGCGATCTGATCGCCCACGGAGTAGACCGGGTTCAGGCTGGTCATAGGGTCCTGGAAAATCACCGAGATCTTGCTGCCGCGGATCTCCCGCAGGCGGGCGGGCTTGGCCTGGAGCATATCTTCGCCCTCGAACCAGATCTCGCCGCCCATGATCTTTCCCGGCGGGTCCGCGATGAGCCGCAGGACCGACAGGGCCGTGGTGGTCTTGCCGGCGCCGGTCTCGCCCACCAGACCCAGGCTCTCGCCCTTTCCGATGGTCAGGTCCAGGCCGTTGACGGCGTAGACCACGTCCTCGTCGGTGTGGTACTCCACCCGCAGGCCGCGGATATCCAGCAGGGCCTCCGGGGCCTGCGCGGAGGGAATGGGCTCCGTCTCTGGCAAAGCGGTCTTGTGCTGCTTGTTCTCTTCCATGTGGCGTCCTCCCTCCTCAGTTCTTCAGCTTGGGGTCCAGGGCATCCCGCAGGCCGTCTCCCAGCAGGTTCAGGGAGAGGATGGTCAACATGATGGCAAAGCCCGGGAACGCGCACACCCACCAGGCCGCCCGGAAATACTGCCGGCCGGTGCTGACCATAGAACCCCACTCCGGCGTGGGCGGGCTGATGCCCAGGCCGATGAAGCTGAGGCTGGCGATAGCCAGGATGGACCCGGCGATAGACAGCGTGGCCTGCACAATGATGGGGGCCATGCAGTTGGGCAGGATGTGCTTGAGGATGATGCGCTTGTCGCTGGCGCCGATGGCGCGGGCCGCCTCGATGTACTCCTCGTTCTTGATGGTCAGAACGGCGGAGCGGACGATCCGGGCAAAGGGCGGGATGTTGGAGATGCTGATGGCCAGCATCATATTCGTGACGCTGGTGCCCATGGCGGACACCAAGGCGATGGACAGCAGGATGCTGGGGATCGCCAGGAAGATGTCCATGACACGCATGATGACATCGTCTACCCGGCGGCTGCCGTAACCGGCGATGGCCCCCAGCAGACCGCCCACCACTGTGGCAATGGCGATGGTGGCAAAGGCCACCGGCAGGGAGATCCGGGCGCCGTGGACGATCCGGGCCAGGATGTCGCGGCCCACCTCGTCGGTGCCCAGCCAGTGCTCGACGGAGGGGGGCTGGAGCTTCAGGGATGCGTTCTGCTGAATCACCAGCGTCTCGTAGTCAAAAAACACATCGGCAAAGACGGCGAAGAAGATGATGACGGCCAGAATGATGAGTCCCAGAACGGCCATCTTGTTTTTCTTCAGGCGGCGCCATACTGCGGCGGCCTGGGACTTTTTCTTGTTCTTGTTTTTCACTTTCCCAGTCATCCGCATCACCTCTTTGCCGTTTTGTACTGGGCCCGGATTCTGGGGTCCAGGAATGCGTACAGGATATCAATGCACAGATTGATGATGGTGAACATCGTGGCCAGCACCAATACGCAGGCCACCACCACGGGCGTGTCCTTCAGGCCGATGCAGTCCACCAGCAGCCGGCCGATGCCGGGCCAGGAGAACACCGTCTCCACCAGCACTGCGCCGCCCAGAGAGAAGCCGAATTGCAGTCCCACTGTGGTGACAATAGGGATCATGGCGTTGCGCAGAGCGTGGCGGATGGTGATGACGCTCTCTTTCAGGCCCTTTGCCCGTGCGGTGCGGATGTAGTCCTGCCGGATCGTCTCCAGCATGGAGGAGCGGGTCATGCGGGTGATCATCGCCAGGGAGTTGGCGCTGAGGGTGACGGCCGGCAGCACCAGAGCGCCCCAGGTCTCAAAGTTGGAGGATGGGAACCACCCCAGCCCCGCTGCGAAGATCACGATCAGCATCAGCCCCAGCCAGAAGTTCGGCATGGAGACGCCGAACAGAGCGCCCACCATGGAGATGTTGTCCACCGCCGAATACTGATGGGTGGCGGAGATCACGCCCAGGGGAATTCCGATCAGAATGGCAAAAAGCATGGCGCAGGCCGACAGCAGGATGGTATTGGGCAGCCGGGCGGCGATCTCCGCCGCCACCGGGTTGCCGGTGCTGTATGAGGTACCGAAGTCACCGTGGACCGCGTTGATGATAAACCGGCCGTACTGGACCAGGAAGGGATCATCCAGGCCCAGCTCCTCCTGCATGGCGGCGTAGGATTCCTCGGAGTAGTTGTCGCCCAGCATCATCTGCACCGGGTCGCCGGGGGTGAAGCTCAGGATCGTATAGACGATGAAGCTGACACCCAGCAGCACCGGAATCAGCATGAGCAGCCGTTTGAGAATAAAACGGTACATCTGTCACTCTCCTTTTCCATAACGCAAATTCGCGCAAGCGGACGGCGGCTTTTGCCGCCGCCCGCTCACTGGAATGCCTGAATGCGCTTATTCAAAATAGGTGCCGTTGATGTAGTGGGACTTGCCCGGATACAGGCCGAATCCCTTCACATTGGACTGCATACCGGCGTTCAGGTGCTCCACCGCCATGGGGACCAGGGGCGCGGCCTCCGCCACTTTGCTCTGGATCTCCGCATACAGCTCCATGGCGTGCTCGGTGTCGGTGGTGGTGCTGGCCTCATCGATCAAGGCGTCCACCTCAGGCGTGGTCCAGAAGCAGCGGTTGCCGGAGGGCCCCAGAGCCTCCGTGTGGTACATGGACCGCAGCATGGAGTCGGGGTCAATGGAGGTCTTGGACATGATGAACATATCATGGGCGCCGTTGCCGGTCTCAGACTGGAACTGTCCGCTCTCCAGGGTCTTGACCTCGGCGTTGATCCCCACCTGGCGCAGCTGCTCCTGAATGACCACGGCGGAGTCCCGCATCACCTGGGTATCGGAGCACCAGAGAGTGGTGGAGAAGCCGTCAGGATAGCCGGCCTCGGCCAGCAGCTCCTTGGCCTTCTCCACGTTGCAGGAGTAGTCGGAGCAGTCGGAGACGTAGCCGTCCACACTGGGGGGCAGCATGGTGTAGTTGGCGGGTGTGGCCTCGCCGCTGAACACCAGGTCGATGTAGCCCTGGGGGTCCAGCGCGTAGGCGACGGCCTGCCGGACCTTCTCGTTGTCAAAGGGCGCCTTCTGCACGTTCATGCCCACATACCACACGGTGGTGCTGGGGGAGGTGAGGGTGGTGACGGACTCATTGCCCGCCAGGCTCTCCAGGTCGGTGATGCCCAGGTCATAGGCCAGGTCCACCTCGCCGGTCTCCAGGCCAATGGTGCGGTTCAGCGCCTCGGGAATCGTGCGGAAGATGACGCGCTTGACGGCCGGAGCGCCGCCCCAGTAGTCCTCAAAGGCCTCCAGGACCACGTCGCCGCCCAGCTCCCAGGAGACGAACTTGAAGGGGCCGGTGCCCACGGGGTTCTTGTTGAACTCCTCCGCGCTGGTGTCCGCGCTCTTGCAGATGATGGAGGCCGCGTCCAGGCTCAGGCGGTACAGCAGCGCGTTGAAGGGCGCGGAGGTCTTGATGGTGACGGTGTAGTCGTCGTCACAGGTGATGCTCTCGATGATGAGGTAGTTGTAATTCACGCCGGGGTTTGCGATGCAGCGCTCCAGGCTGTACTTGACATCCTCGGAGGTCATCTCCTCCCCGTTGTGGAACTTGACGCCCTGGCGCAGATGGAACACGGTGGTGGTATCGTCGATAACCTCCCAGCTCTCCGCCAGGCCCGGCACTAGGTTCATGTCGTTGTCCATCATCACCAGACGGTCAAACATCTGGGTGGTGACACGATAGGTCCCGATGGAGGCCTGCACCATGGGATCCATGTAGGTGGGGGACTCTGGGATAGCAACGATCAGGGTATCCTTGGCGCCATCGTCGGAACCGTCCGTGGTCGTCGAGCTGGAACCGGTGGGGCCACAGCCGGCCAGCATCCCGCAGAGCAGGAACATTGCGGTGAACAGTGCGAAAACTCTCTTCTTCATCGTACTCCTCCTGACGTGGTGGTGATATATTTCTGAAACCGCCCCCGGCGGTCACATTCCTGATTGTGTGCTCAGCGCAGGCCGTCGGCCGCCAGAGCATCCTCCATCCGCCTCGCCAGCTCCAGATAGTTGTCCCATTCCTTCGCTCGCTTGGGCTCCTCCGTGAAGGGGAGCCCGGTCAGGTCGGTGAGGCTCTGGGTCTCCAGCACCCGGGCGCTGAGCAGGTCGAAGATGCTGTTGAACCCGGCCCCGATGGTGGAGATGTAGTCCGGGCAGTGATATTTGGACTGCCGGTAATAGGGCTTGAGCTCCGGGTCCTCAATCTCCTCCTGCCGGTCGGCAAAGATCTCGTCGTAGGCGCAGGAGATGATCTTTCCCGCCTCCAGCACGATCTGCAAGCGCCCGGTGACGCCGGGCTCCACCGCCTGGGACAGGCCGTAATACACCTGGCCGGAGGGCTTGTCCAGCCGCCCCGCGATCTCCTCTGCCAGTGGGAGCATAGACCGCTTGATGCTGTTGGAGGCGCCGGTGAGCAGGTCAAACTCGCCTGTGAGGCGGTTCTCCGCCACCATCTGCTCTTCCAGATGGGTCAGGCCGTTTACCAGCACCACGCCGGACTTGGCGGTCCGCTCCTTGGTGGCCTGCAGAAAGCCGTAGTCGGACAGCCGCTTGGAAACGCCCTGGTACCGTCTGATGTAATAGGTGGGGTTGTTAATCTCGTTGAACTCCACCATCTGCAGGGTTCCGTCCCGCCGGACCACTTCCAGAATGCCGTGATACCCCTTGTCCCCCGGGAAATGCGGGGCAAACCAATTCTCAGCCCGGTAATAGTCTCCCTTTACCAGCCCCATAGGTGGCTGCACCGTCCAGAACAGCCGGTCCAGCACGTCAACGGACTTTTCGCGCTTCTTCTCTGCCATGCCTCTCTTCCTTTCCCTCATTTTGATCCGCATTCCACCGCCGGGTGCGGATCTTGTATTCTTTGAAAATTGGCGCTATAATGATTGATAAAATCTGAACGCCCCTCTGACCGGGCGCCTTTGTTTTGCCTGTTACGATTATAACATGCTCCCCTGGCTGTCGGATTATAGGGGATTTTGTTAAGCCTTCGCTATTTGGGATTAGGTCCCTCCGCCGTTTTGAGAAAGAGAGCGCGACATGAACACAGAACACCTCGTCTATATCCTGGAGGCGTACAAGTGCGGCTCCGTCAACAAAGCCGCCCGAAACTGCTATATCTCCCAGTCCCATCTCAGCACCATCATCAAGAACGTGGAACAGGAGATCGGCTATCCCCTGTTTCACAGGACGGCCAACGGCATCACCGCTACGCCGGAGGGACTGATTTTCATGAGCCACGCTGAGAAGATCGTCACCGAGCGCAATAATATCCAGAAGATCCCGCAATCCATGTCCGAGAGCGACAGCCTCTCCATCATTTGCGCCCGCTCCGCCTTTGTGCTCCAGTGTTTCTTTGATTACAAAAACTGCTTCCCCAACCTGAACAGGACCCACGACAAATTTCTGGAGGCCGGCCTCCGGGAAAATCTGAAAAACGTCGTGGCCCAGAACTGCAGGCTGGGCATCCTGGTGCTGTTCGAGCAGGTCATCCCCAAGTACATGGATCTGGCGGACCAGTACAATCTGGAGATGACGGTCCTCCAGCGCTCCATTCCCGTCACCGCGCTGATGTCCAAGTCCCATCCACTGGCCAACTCTTCCCGTGTCTCGCTCAAGGATCTCACAGGGTATCCGTTCATCGCCGACGCGCACATCGATCCGGACGATACGCTGGACGTGCTGGGACTCCAGAGCCACACAGACCTGCTGTACATCTGCGACCGCGGCACGATCTTCGACGCGGTCCGCAAAGGCAATTACATCGCCATCGGCATCAGCATTCCGGAGGAGGATGCCCGGCGGATGAACTGCGTCTGCTGTCCCATCGCGGACGGCGCTCCCATGGCCGTGGCCCTGCTGCATTCCCGGACATTTACGCTCCGCCCCAGAGAGAAGCACTTCATTCGCTATCTGACTGACCGCCTGCACAAGCGCTATTCCGGATAAACGGCGTGCCGCCTCCCACAGGGCAGTTTGTCCGCATCGGCGTGTGTCCCTGTTGGTGCGATGGCTCCAAACATTGCCGACAGCGTGTGCAGGAACGCCTTTTGCACGCATCTTGCCGCAAAGATTTAAAACCCCCAGGAACTGCTGCGCAGCGGTCCCTGGGGGTTTTAAATAGCGGCTGACTTCATTCTCGTTATATCCAATGCCGTGGGCTCAATTGGGTAATTTCCCGTATGTTTTTTCAATCAGAGTCCTGCAAGGGGAATAAAAGGCGTCTGCCAGGAGACAGCCGCCGCAATCTGCCGTCGCTGACC
Organism: Oscillibacter sp. KLE 1728; assembly: GCF_934833455.1. Lineage (NCBI taxonomy): Bacteria > Bacillati > Bacillota > Clostridia > Eubacteriales > Oscillospiraceae > Oscillibacter > Oscillibacter sp. KLE 1728. The sequence goes on along the minus strand of NZ_CAKVVF010000022.1, from coordinate 7,926 downwards.
GCTGTTCCGCCTGTTTCAAGGGCTTCTGCGGCTGCTGGCACCGCTGCTGTGAGCGGTTCTCCGCAGACTCACGGCTTCTTTGTGCGCGGGAGCAGAGCGCCTCCCTGCCGGTCAAGGGCCCGGGAGCCGTGCCCGCGACAGACAGCTGCTCCCGGCCTCAGCCTCTCCGGCTCGTTTTCAAAAAATTCATGAACCGTTCACGAGGCAAACATAGATGAGGCCATCCGGGAGTAGTATACTTCCAAAAGTATAGACGAGATCGTCTGTAAAATCCTCAGGCAGTAGCCGCCGCGGGTTGCAAACCTGACGGCGTGTGTCCGGTCCCATACCGGCGCGGAATTGGTCGGACGTCAAAATGGCCTGTCCGTCCGGACGTTTTCCCGCTGCCCGCCCGGGTGTCTCCCTGGTTCCGGGTTTTGGCAGGGCCGGGGGTTTTGGATCAGGCAGAAGGAGGATATGCAGCATGACGCAGAAAGAGCGCCAGGAACGCAGCAGAAAAGAGATTTATCAGGCCGCCCTGGAGGAGTTCGGGACCTACGGCTACGACAAGGTCAACATGGAGCGGATCTGTGGGAACCACGGGATCTCCAAGGGCATGATGTACCACTACTACTCCAATAAGGACGAGTTGTTTTTACTGTGCGTCGAACGCACTTTCCAGGAGCTCAGGGCCCATGTGGAACGGGATATGGCCCATCTGTCAGGGGAGGATACGGCAGCCGCAGTCAAAGATTTCTTCATGATCCGGGAGCGCTTTTTCCAGCTTCATCCCCAGCAAAAGCTCGTTTTTGAAAGCGCCATGCTCCGTCCGCCCAAACATCTGGCCGCGCAAATTCAGGCCCTGCGCGCACCGATGCGGCGCTTGAATCAGGAATTTATCGAGGGGCTCATAGACAAAATGCCGCTGCGGCCGGATTTGAAGCCTGAAATGGTGACCCGCTATTTGGAAACCATCGAGTCTCTTTTCCAGAATATGATTGTGAGTTATCAGGGCGGACATCCCGCGCAGGATTTCCATGCCATGCTGGAAACCGCAGGCGAACTGCTGAATATGGTCCTATTTGGGATTCTTCGCCACGCAGATCCGGCATGATCTCCGGTTCGGTGGATAACGTGATCTTTGCCGCGGCACTCCCCTATCTCTTTGGAATGCGGCTGCTGTACCCGGGCTTCAGCAAACTTGTCAGCTCCTTTAATCTGAAGCGGCCGGAGGGACTAGGCCGGGGCCGGTGCACCGCCTTGGTTCTTCTATTGGCAGCGGGCGGATTTTTCCCGGTCTGCGCCCCTCTCCGGGCCGTCCGCACCTCAGCATCCTCAGCGGGAGCCTGCTGATCTTTCAGGATGCGGCCTCGATCCTGCGCGCCTGCTTCTCCGGCCGGTTCTGGCGGCAAAACAGCAATTGATGATACCACAAGGAGGATTTATATGCTGAAATTACTTCGTAACCTACGGCGGCAGGAGTGGGCCATGGCCGCCGTGTGCGCAGTGCTCATCCTGGGGCAGATTAATTTCGATCTGGCGCTGCCCGACTACATGAGCAGCCTGACCGTTCTGATTAAAACGCCGGGGAGCACCCTGTCGGACATCCTGCATACCGGCCTGGAAATGCTGGGCTGCACCCTGGCCAGCGCGGTGCTGTGCGTCATCTGCGGCTATCTGACCGCCAAGGTGGCTGCCGGGTTCAGCTTTTCCATCCGGGAGGCGGTGTTTCATAAGATCGCAGACTTCGGCCAACAGGAGATGATGACCTTCTCCGTCCCCAGCCTCATCAACCGCACCACCAACGACATCACCCAGGTGCAGATGCTGACGGCCATGGGCCTGCAGATCCTAATCAAGTCCCCCGTCATGGCAGTGTGGGCCATCATCAAAATCGTGGGCAAGAGTTGGACCCTCTCCGCTATCACCGCCGGATTTGTGGCCGCCCTGCTGGTGATGATGGCGGTCATCATCGGCGTGGTGGTGCCCCGGTTCCGCCGGGTGCAAAAGCTCACCGACCATATCAACCTGGTGGCCCGGGAGAACTTGAACGGTATCAATGTTGTCCACGCCTACAACGCTGAGGACTACCAGAACGCCAAGTTCTGGAAGGGCAACGAGGAACTGATGCGCACGCAGTTGTTCAACCAGCGGGCCTTTGCCTTCCTGATGCCCGGCGTCACCCTGGCCATGAACGCATTGTCTCTGGTGATCTACTGGGTGGGTGCCTCCATCGTGAACGCCGTCCCTGCCGCGGACACCGCCGCACGGCTGGCCGCCTTCAGCGACATCGTGGTGTTCGGCACCTACGCCACCTACGTCATCATGTCCATTATGATGATGGTCATGATTATCATGATGCTCCCGGCGGCCCAGGTGTCCGCCCAGCGGATCAATGAGGTGTTGGAGACCCGGAACAGCCTGACTCAGGGCGCCCGCATCGATGCCCTGGAAACCGGTACTGTGGAGTTCCGGGACGTCTCCTTCCACTATCCCTCCTCGGACAAGAATGTCCTGGAGCACATCACCTTCCAGGCCAAGCGGGGGGAGACCGTGGCCTTTATCGGCGCCACCGGCAGCGGCAAGACCACTCTGGTCAGCCTGGCCGCCCGGTTCTATGATGCCACGGAGGGCACTGTGCTGGTGGACGGGGTGGACGTTCGGGACTACACCTTCGACGCCCTGTATGACCGCATCGGCTATGTAACTCAGAAGGCCATCCTGTTCTCCGGAGACGTCCGCGGCAACGTGCTGTTCGGCGCCAGCCGGGGCAAGGATTCCGATGCGGACGTTCAAAAGGCTCTGGAGCTGGCCCAGGCCAGCGAGTTTGTGGACAGGATGCCCGGAGGCATCCATGCCCCCATCGCCGAGGGAGGCACCAACGTATCCGGCGGCCAGAAGCAGCGGCTCTCCATCGCCCGGGCCCTGGCGAGGCGCCCGGAGATCCTGGTGTTCGACGACTCCTTCTCCGCCCTGGACTACCGGACGGATACCAGGCTCCGTGCCGGCCTGGACCGGGAGCTGAAGGATACCACTCGACTGATCGTGGCTCAACGGATCGGCACCATCCGGAACGCGGACAAGATCATCGTTCTGGACGAGGGGAGGATGGTGGGGATGGGTACCCACGAGGAACTGATGCAAACCTGCCCGATCTACCAGGAGATCGCCCGGTCCCAGCTCTCCCAGGAAGAGCTGGGGGCTTAAGGAGGAAACCAAGATGCCAAAGATGATGCAGAACAGAATGTGCGCGCCGGGAAAGAGCAGGCGCGGCATCGGCGGTGTGCTCAGAAAACTGTTCACCTATTCCAACAAATTGAAAGCGCCCTCTGTTGCGGCCTTTTGCTTCGCCGTGGCCGGCGCAGTGCTGACCATCATCGGCCCCAGCCTGCTCAGTCGGATCACGGACCTCATCTCCGACGCCCTGGACGGGGAGATCGATCTGGCCGCCATCGGCCGCACCGGCGTAATCCTGCTGGTGATCTACGGCTTCAGTGCCGTCTTTACCTATGTGGAGCACTTCATCATGGCTACGGTCACCCTGGAGCTGTCCCGGGATATGCGGCAGGACCTGTCCCGAAAAATCAACCGGGTGCCCATGAGCTACTTCAGCAAGGTGTCTTATGGTGACATCCTCAGCCGCATCACCAACGACGTAAGTACTCTGCAGCAGGCCCTGGCCAACAGCCTGCCCTCCATGATCAGCGCAGCGGCCCAATTCCTCGGCTGTCTGGTGATGATGTTTGTCACTGAGTGGCGTATGGCGCTGGCAGCCATTGCCGTCACGGCACTGGGCTTCCTCATCATGGCTGCGGTGATGCTCCGGTCCCAGAAGTACTTCACCGCCCGGCAGGAGAACCTGAGCACCCTGAACGGCTATATTGAGGAGATGTACTCCGGCCACGACGTGGTGCGCCTCTCCCGGGCCAACGAGCAGGTAAAAGAGACCTTCGGCGGGATGAATGCCGTTCTGTACGACGCAGAGTGGCGCAGCCAGTTCCTCTCCGGCATCATGCAGCCCCTGATGACTATCATCGGCAACCTGGGCTATGTGGCGGTCTGCGTCCTGGGTTCCGCCCTGGCCATGAGCGGAGAGATCTCCTTCGGCGTCATTGTTGCGTTCATCCTCTATGTGCGGCTGTTCACCTCTCCCCTGAGCACCCTGGCCCAGGGCATGACCCAGATGCAGACGGCGGCAGCCGCCGGCGACCACGTCTTCGACTTTCTCCACGAGAAAGAGCTGCCCGATGAGACCGGCAAGCGCCCCGAACTCTCTCCTGTGCAGGGCGAAGTCGAATTTGAACACGTCCGATTCAGCTATCCGAATCATCCGGATAAGATCATCATCAAGGACTTCTCTGCCCATATTCAGCCGGGGCAGAAGGTGGCTATTGTGGGTCCCACCGGAGCGGGCAAGACCACGATGGTCAATCTGCTGATGCGCTTCTTTGAGATCAACAGCGGAAACATCAAAATCGACGGCGTGCCCACCTCTGAAATGACCCGGGAGGGCGTCCACGACCTGTTCAGCATGGTACTCCAGGACACCTGGCTGTTTGAGGGGACTGTCCGGGAAAATCTGGTCTACAACAAGACCGGGGTCACGGACCAGCAGCTGGATGAGGCCTGCCGGGCCTGCGGCATCTATCACTTCATCGAAACCCTGCCCCACGGCTTTGATACCGTGCTGGATGACAGCATTGCCATTTCCTCCGGGCAGAAGCAGCTGCTCACCATCGCCCGGGCCATGATTCAGGGCAATCCCATGCTGATTCTGGACGAGGCCACCTCCTCGGTGGATACCCGCACAGAGCTCATCACCCAGCAGGCCATGGACCGGCTGACGGAGCACCGCACCAGCTTTGTCATCGCCCACCGGCTGTCCACCATCAAAAACGCCGACCTGATTCTGGTGCTGAAGGACGGCGATATCATCGAGCAAGGCACGCACAAGGAACTCCTGGCCAAAGGCGGCTTCTACGCCGACCTGTACAACAGCCAGTTTGAAAAGGCCTCGTGATCCCAGGAAGAGGGGGGGCGGCTGTGATTTGGACAGTATGGAAAATCAGACTCCGCCGTGCTGAAGCGAAAAGAATAGCTCCCGCTTTTCAAGCCATTCGTTTGAAAAGCGGGAGCTGTTTCCCTTTCCGGAGAGCCTGGTTTGCTTTGGAGGCAGGGCTCCTTCCACCCGGGCCCGCCAATGATCGGCATTGCGGCAGGAGCCCCCGTCCATCCCTCCCAGGATTTGTCAAATCCGTTCCAGCTTCGCCCGGAAGGATATCTTTCGGGGCGTCTCCATCTCATCGAACTGTACCACATGAGCACCCTTGTCCATGTCCACATCCAGCACCGTACCGGAGCCGAACAGAATATGCTTCACCCGCTGCCCCACGGAGAATGCCATGTTCCCGTCGGTCTCCGGCAGATAGGTCTGGCTGTGGCCGATATAGTCCCGGGCCGCCCGGATCAAGCCCTCCTCCGGCGGCCGGGTGAAAGCCAGGAGATTGCGGTCGATGTCCAGAAGAAAGCGGGAGGGATACCGGGGGGTGCCGTCGAAGTTCCGTCCGTCTGCCTCGGAGAGGTACAGTCCCTTCTCCGCCCGTGTCAGCGCCACAAACGCCAGCCGCCGCTCCTCCTCCATGGCCTGCTGCGTCCGCACCTTCCGGGAGGGGAAGATCCCCTCATTCATGCCGCAGAGGAACACATAGGGAAATTCCAGGCCCTTGGCGGCGTGAACGGTCATCAGCCTCACCTTGTCTCCCTGCTCCGCCGTATCGGCATTGGTGAACAGAGCCACATGGGCCAGATAGTGCTCCAGGGTGACCTCCTCCCCGCAGGTGGTCTCGTACTCATATACCGACTGCTTCAGCTCCGCCAGATTGTCCAGCCGTTCCTGGCTGCCCTCGGTGCGGAGCATCTTCTCGTAGCCGCTCTCATTGAGGAGGGCCGAAAGCACCCCGGACACCGGTCTCCCCCCATATCCGGCGGCAAAGGACTCTATCAGGCCGACAAACCTTCCGGCGCCTGTTCCTTTGAAAAGTGGGTCCTCCAGATTGTCCTGCAGCGCCTGATACAGGGAGCGGCCTTGCCTTTCTGCGTACTCCTGCAAAAATGCCATCCGCCGCTTCCCAAGATTCCGCTTGGGGACGTTGACGATCCGCCGGAAGGAAAGGTCGTCTTTGTAGGCAATCATCCGCAAGTACGAGAGGGCGTCCTTGATTTCCATGCGGTCAAAGAACTGGACGCCGCTGTAAATCGTATAGGGGATCTTCTCTCCCAGCAGGACTTCCTCCACCGCCCGGGTCACATAGTGGGCCCGGTAGAGCACCGTCATGTCCCGGTATGGCGTGCCCGCCTCGTGAAGCTCCTTCATCTCCCCCGCTATCCATTCGGCCTCCGCCTCCTGGGTCTGCGCGAAGTGGCAGATGACCGGACTGCCGGAGGGCAGCGTGGGCTGCAATTCCTTTTTGATACGAGTCCGGTTCTTGTCGATCAGGGAATTCGCGGCAGAGAGAATCTCCGGCGCAGAGCGGTAGTTCTCCATCATTAGAATCGTTTTTGTCCCCGGAAACTTCTTGTCAAAGTCCAGCAGGTACTTCACGTCGGCGCCCCGCCAGGTGTAGATGGTCTGGTCCGGGTCTCCCACGATGAAGAGGTTCTTGTGGTAACCGCACAGAACCTCCATCAGCTCGTACTGAAGCTGGTCGATATCCTGGAACTCGTCGATCATGATGTACTCCAGCCGCTGCTGCCACTTGAGCCGAATGTCAGGATGCTGCTGGAAAATATACAGGGAGAACTTGATCAGGTCGTTATAATCCAGTCCGAAACACTTCTTCTCCTGATACAGATAGCCGTAGAAAATGATGTCTGCCGGGGTGTCCGCCTGGTCATACTTCTCCTTCAGCGTGTCCAGAGGCATGGCGATCATATCCAGATAGTAGTCCGGACGCTTGAACAGCTTCTGCATCTCGACCATGTCCCGGGCTGCGGAGAAGGTCATATCCCGCAGCGTCAATCCCCGCTCCTCGTAGATGATTTGGAGCATAGCGTCGATGTCCGCGTTGTCCAGCACCAGAAAGCTTTTGGGATACTGGACGGCGTAGCTGTCCTCCTGGAGCACGGAGACGCAGAAACCGTGGAAGGTGTTGATATAGCCCGTGTCATTGTCGCCGGTGAGGATGTGGATGCGCTGGCGCATCTCATTTGCGGATTTGTTGGTGAAGGTGACGCAGAGGATATTTCCCGGCAGGATGCCCAGCTCGTTCACCAGAAAGGCAAAACGATGGGAGAGCGCCCTTGTCTTGCCGGAGCCGGCTCCGGCAATGACACGGACAAATCCTTCGGTTTCGGTCACAGCCTGGCGCTGGGCAGCGTTGAGGCCGGAGAGCAAATCGGTCATCGTGGCGTCCTCCCTGTCGAACATCTGTTTCTTCCATTATATCAGAACCCGCAGATGTTCTCAACCTCTTCTGAAAAATCCATCAGATCTCCTATGGCTGAGGGTTGGCATACGAAGAACAGGGAAGAAGGATGCAGACATTCAAATTAACCGCAGGTATAGGGAATCCTTGTGCCGCAAATCACACTTATTTCAGGCCAAGTTCACAAATCATATCTTCTGCCTTAGAAAATTCTTTTGTGGACCATATTTCAGTGGCATAACAGGGATTTGACCTCTATCATTTCAATGTTTTGTACTTTGCCTGCAGCATAAGTGCTTAATACAAGAAAGTATGAACCCCTTGCAATGCAAGGGGTTCATACTTAAAATAACCCTGCCTGACCCAAAATAACGCCAAGCATTCGCCCAAATCAGGCAGGGTCATTCATTTTGGCGCAGCGGGAGGGATTCGAACCCTCGTGCGATTGCTCGCAAACTGATTTCGAGGGGAATAATGCATAAAATATTTGCTCATATTTGTGCATAACGTTTTATTTTGCCAT
>NZ_CAKVVF010000021.1:25235-29154 GCF_934833455.1 Oscillibacter sp. KLE 1728 | reverse complement strand
TAGAGCCGGGAGAAAAATTCCTTGACATTTCCAGAAATTCCGATATAATAATATGGCTTGCAGTCTGCAGGCATATCCTTGCTCCCATCCCGAATGGGGGCCATTTGTCCAGAAGGAGGTGCAAATATGGCAAAGGTTTCTGCCAATTATGAGGTCGTGTATATCATCGACCCTGCACAGGGTGAGGAGAACACCGCCGCGCTGGTGGCCAAGTTCAAGACCCTGGCTGAGCAGAATGGTTCCGCTGTGGAAGTGGAAGAGTGGGGCAGCCGCAAGCTGGCTTATCCCATCAACTACAAGACCGAGGGTTATTACGTCCTGATGACCTTCACCAGCGAGCCTTCTTTCCCGAAGGAGCTGGACCGTGTTCTGCGGATCACGGACGGCATCATGCGTTCCCTGATCGTCTGCAAGGGCGAGTAAGGGGGCATTGATATGCTCAACAAGATCATCATCATGGGTCGTCTGACCCGGGACCCCGAGCTGCGCCGCACCGGAAGCGGCACCGCCGTCACGTCCTTCTCCCTGGCTGTGGACCGGGACTTTAAGTCCCAGAGCGGCGAAAAGGAGACCGATTTTATCGACGTGGTGGCCTGGCGCAGCACCGCGGAGTTTGTCAGCAAATACTTCACCAAGGGCCGCATGGCCGTGGTGGAGGGCCGGCTGCAGATCCGCGATTGGACGGACAAGGACGGCGGCAAGCGCAGAAGCGCCGAGATCGTCGCCGACAATGTCTACTTCGGGGATTCCAAACGGGACGGCGCCGGCGATTTCGGCGGCGCACCCGCTTCTTACAGCGCCCCCATGGGCGGCCGCAACGCCGCACCGATGGGCGGACAATCCGATTTCGCCGAGATCGGCGAAGAGGACGGCGAACTGCCGTTCTGACTTTTGATAAAGGAGGAACCATTTCATGGCTTTTGATCGTGAAGCGAGACCCGCTCGCCCCAACCGCGGCAAGCGCCGCAAGGTCTGCCAGTTCTGCGCGGACAAATGCGAGTATATCGATTACAAAGACGCCGCCAAGCTGCGCCGCTTTGTCTCTGAGCGTTCCAAGATCCTGCCCCGCCGGACCACCGGCACCTGCGCCATGCATCAGCGTCAGCTGACCGAGGCCATCAAGCGCGCCCGGCAGATCGCCCTGCTGCCCTACGTCACCGACTGAGGCAGACCGTGACTGAACAAAGGCTCCCCCATCCGCTGGATGGGGGAGCCTTTTTACTGCAGTCCCAGTTTTTTTACGCTATATAAACTTTCTGGTTGTTTTTCCTCTTTTGGCGTGGTACGATTAAACTCGCACCTGTGTGTGGATGGAGGAACGTTTTCATGGTATTGATGCTGCTTGAACAGATCGTACAGCTTTTTCTGTGTATCGTCCTGGGCTGGCTCCTGGTCCGCCTGCATCTGCTGAAGCCGGAGGACAGCCGGGTTCTGTCCAAAGTCTGTCTGTATCTGGTCACTCCCTGCGTCATCATCAACGCCTTCCAGCTCCAGCGTACGCCGGAGCTGCTTCAGGGTCTGGCCCTCTCCCTCGGGGCCGCCATTGGCATCCACGCTCTGTTTTTCATTGCCACGGCCTTACTGCACCGCCCCCTGCGTCTGACGCCGGTGGAACAGGCCTCCCTGATTTACACCAATTCCGGTAACCTCATCATCCCCCTGGTGACTGCGGTCCTGGGGCCGGAGTGGGTCATCTATTGCAGCATGTTTCAGTTGGTGCAGCAGTTTCCCATGTGGAGTCACTGCCGGATTATTCTGAGTGGTGACCGGAATGTCTCGCTGAAAAAAATTCTCCTGAATGTCAACATCATTTCCGTGTTTGTGGGTGTGCTGCTGTTTCTGCTGAACCTGCCCCTGCCTACGGTAATCGCCGGTACCATGAAGTCCATTGCCTCCACCATCGGCCCCCTCAGCATGTTTGTCGCCGGCATGCTCATGGGAGAGCAGAACCTGCTGGCGGTCCTGCGCATCCGCAGCATCTGGAAGGTGGCCTTCCTGCGGCTGATCGCCCTGCCGCTGGTGGTCCTGTGTATTTTCAAATACTCTGGCCTTGCGGCCCTGGTGCCGGATGGCCAGTCCATCCTGATGATCAGCCTGCTGGCAGCAAGTGCCCCTGCGGCGGCTAACGTCACTCAGATCGCTCAAGTTTACGGTCATGAAGGAGACTACGCCGGCGCCATTAATGTAATCACCACGCTTCTCTGTATCGGGACCATGCCGCTGATGGTTCTTCTGTACCAAATGTAAGCAGAACCACAGCTTTTCCGGAAAACGCACAAAGCGGGCCACCCTTTTGGGTGGCCCGCTTTCTTGCTTTAGCGGTTATTCCTCCACGTCTTTCAGACGGTCCACATAGGGGCTGGCGGTGCTGCTGACCTCCGCGGCCTCCTTCTTGAACTTCTCAACATTCAGGGTGCTCTCCCGCACGGGGGTGATGGTGCCGGCGCCGGCCACGCAGCCGCCGGGGCAGCCCATGCCCTCCAGCAGATAGCCGTTGCGCTTTCCGGCCTTGGCCATCATCAGCATCTTCTTGCACTCCCGCAGGCCGTCGCCGTACTCGATCTGTACCTCCCGGGTGGGGTCGATGTGCTTGATGGCCTCTACCACGGCCGCGGCCACGCCGCCGCCCACCGCGAAGCCGCGGCCCATGGAGGTGCCCTCGTTCAGGCCGTCCTCCGGGTCCGCCTCCAGGGTGGTGAAGTCGATGTTCTTGGCATCGAACATGCCCTGCAGCTCCTCAAAGGTCAGCACGTAGTCCACATCCGACCGGACAGATTTCCGGTTGGCCTCCAGCTTCTTGGCTGCGCAGGGCCCAATGAAGCAGATCCGGGCATCCGGATGGTCCTTCTTCACCATGCGGGCGGTGATCACCATGGGGGTGAGGGCCATGGAGATGCAGTCCTTGAACTCCGGGAACAGCTTCTTGGCCATGACGGACCAGGCGGGGCAGCAGCTGGTGCCCATGAAGGGCAGCTTCTCCGGCACCTCCGCCAGGAAATCCTTGGCCTCCTCCACGGTGCACAGGTCCGCGCCGATGGCCACCTCCACCACATCGTCAAAGCCCAGGATCCGCATGGCGGCCTTCAGCTTGGCAGGCGTGGCGGCCTTGCCGAACTGGCCCACAAAGGCGGGGGCCACGCAGGCGATGACCTTGGATCCGCGGTTCATGGCGTTGATGACCTGGAAGATCTGGCTCTTGTCCGCGATGGCGGCAAAGGGGCAGTTCACCAGGCACATGCCGCAGGAGACGCACTTGTCGTAGTTGATCTTGGCCCGGCCCAGCTCGTCGGATTCGATGGCGTCCATGCCGCAGGCTGCGGCGCAGGGGCGCTCAATCTTGCTGATGGCGTGGTAGGGGCACTGGTTGAAGCACCGGCCGCATTTGATGCACTTGTCCTGGTCAATGTGGCAATGCTTGTCCTTGTCCAGATAAATGGCATCCTTGGGGCACACATTCATGCAGGGATGGGACAGGCAGCCCTGGCAGCTGTCCGTAATCCGGATCTGCTTGGGGGGGCAGGCATTGCAGGCAAAGGAGATGATATTGACCAGGGGCTCCTCAAAATATTTGTCGTCGGCCGCGGCCGCCTCCTGGATACCGGCGCTGACGGGCGTCTGCTCGCCAGCGGGCTGCAGGCTCATGCCAAGGGCCAGCCGCACCCGCTCCTGGACAATGGCCCGCTCCAGAAACACGTCGTGGCGGTGGCGGGCCACCTCTCCGGGAACGATGGTGTAGGGGATCATGTCCACCCGCTTCAAATCCCCGCCCTCATAGGCCAGGCGGGCCACTTCGGTGAAGACATTGCGGCGGATCTCATCCACCGCGCTGTGTACGCCTCTCATTCTTTTTTCCTCCATTGTTCACCGGGCAGTCGCATTCTGAACCCGGCTACTTAGAATTGCGGAATCATTATATCGG
>NZ_CAKVVF010000021.1:8469-25225 GCF_934833455.1 Oscillibacter sp. KLE 1728 | reverse complement strand
TGCAAGAACAAGTCGGCGGAAAGTCCTGGACCGGCCGGATCTTTCCATCTTTTTCGCCCTTTTCGCGCAAGACAGCGTGCGGCGGAGGACGCCTGGTCATGGACGCCCTCCGCCGCACGCAGAGAGAAAGGAAATGAAAAATGAAAAAAGAGAGGGGGGATCAGTTATCCTTTTTGGAGGATGTCTGTATCATACCCCCAAAATCTAAAAACAACCTTTAAAAAGTTTGAACAGTTTATGAAGTTCTGTTCATTCTTTCAGATAGTTTTCAGTTTCTTTTTTTATACTGTGAAAGCTGACTGGGGCGGGCCCTGCCCGTCTCCATTCCTGAAGGAGGTTATTTGTGTGATCGAGGTCAAAAACCTTGTGAAGCGTTATGGCGACCACTATGCGGTGAACCATCTGAGCTTCACGGTGGAGGACGGCCAGATCTTCGGCTTCTTGGGGCCGAACGGCGCCGGAAAATCCACCACAATGAATATCATGACCGGCTATCTGGCGGCCACGGAGGGACAGGTCCTGGTGGAGGGCCACGATATTCTGGAGGAGCCGGAGGCCGCCCGTGCCTGCATCGGCTATCTCCCCGAGATCCCGCCGCTGTATCCTGATATGACGGTGGAGGAGTACCTGCGCTTCTGCGCGGAGCTGAAGAAGATCCCCAAGGAGCAGCGGACGGACCAGCTGACGAAGGTCCTGGCCCTGACCCATCTGGAGGATATGAGCGCCCGGCTGATCCGGAACCTGTCCAAGGGCTACCGCCAGCGGGTCGGCCTGGCCCAGGCCATCCTGGGCTTCCCCAAGATCATCATTCTGGACGAGCCCACCGTGGGCCTGGATCCCAAGCAGGTGGTGGAGATCCGGGATCTCATTCGGCATCTGGCAAAGGACCACACCGTGATCCTCAGCTCCCATATCCTCTCTGAGATCCGGGCGGTATGCGACCGGGTCCTCATCATCCGCAAGGGCCGGTTTGTGGTGTGCGACACCCCGGAGGACCTGGAGGAGAAGCTCTCCGCCGGAGGCTCCCTGGAACTGACGGCAAAGGCCGCGCCGGAGGCGGCGGAGGCCGTGCTGGACCGGGTGGCGGGCATCACCGGCCGGACCCTGCTGGGGCGGACGGAGGACACAGCCCGCTTTGCCATCCACATGGAGAGGGACATCCGGGAGGCGCTGTTCTTCGCCTTTGCAGAGGCGGGGCTGCCCCTGCTGGAGCTGCGGCCCCGGACGGCCTCTCTGGAGGAGGTCTTCCTGGATCTGACGGACGATAACGATACGGTGGCCGCCCGGGCGGCGGCGCTGTTCCAGACCTCTGTGGAAACTGCGGAAAAGGAGGCGGTCGGCGATGAAAGCGATTTATAAGCGGGAGGTCAGCTCTTATTTCAACTCCATGATCGGCTGGATCTTCGTGGCGGTTCTGACGGTCTTCATCGGCATCTATTTCTTTGCCTACAACCTGTTTCAGGGATACCCCTATTTCTCCCTCTCTCTGGGCTCCTCTCTCTTCATTTTCATGGTGGTGGTCCCCATTCTCACCATGCGCTCCATGGCGGATGAGCGCCACACCAAGACGGACCAGCTGCTGCTGACGGCGCCGGTATCCGTCACCGCCGTGGTGCTGGGGAAGTACTTCGCCATGCTGACGGTGTTCGCCGTGCCGGTGGCCATTGCCTGCCTGTGCCCCCTCATCATCGCGCTGAACGGCACGGCCTTCCTGTTGGCGGACTACGGCGCCATTCTGGCCTTCTTCCTGCTGGGCGCGGTGGAGATCGCCGTGGGCATGCTGATCTCCTCTCTGACGGAGAGCCAGATCATCGCCGCAGTGGGCACCTTCGGCCTGCTGCTCCTGCTGTATCTGTGGGACGGCCTGGTGGGCTTTCTGCCCTCCACCGCCGTCGGGTCTCTGCTGGGCTTCTTCGTGGTGCTGATCCTGGTGTGCTTCCTCATCAACGCCCTGTCCAACAACTGGAAGGTCACAGCCGGCGTGCTGGTGGCCGGCGCCGCGGTGCTGATCGCCTTCTACCTGCGGGACTCCTCCGTCTTCGCCAACCTGCTGCCGGATGTGCTGGGCAAGTTCTCCCTGCTCTCCGCCTTCGACAGCTTTTCCACGGACCACGTCTTCGACGTGCCCGGGATCCTGCTGTACCTGTCCATCAGCGCGCTGCTGGTCTTTCTGACCGTCCAGGTCATCCAGAAGCGCCGGTGGAACTGAGAGGAGGCGTGTGAATATGGAACATCGTGATTGGAAAAACAGCCTGCAGGAGACCGCGGGGCGCCACGCATCCCGCAGGGGCGCCTTCTCCGCCGGACTGACGGCCCTGGCCGTGGCGGCAGTGCTGGTGTTCAACCTGCTTGCGGCACAGCTGCCGGAGCAGTGGGCCCAGATCGACCTGACGGGCAGCGGGATCTACAACATCAGCGAGACCTCTCAGGACTACCTGGCGGGGCTGGAGGATGACGTGGTGATCCACGTGCTCACCGACAAGGACACACTGGATACCCGGATCGTCCGCTTTCTGGACATCTACGCAGATCTCAGCGACCACCTGACCCTGGAATACACCGACCCCACGGTCTATCCCTCCGCCCTGTCCCAGTACGGTGTGGGGGCGGATACCATCGTGGTCACCTGCGAGGCCACCGGCCGGCAGGAGTCCTTTGACATCAGCGACATAATCGGGTATGATATGATGTCGTATTACTATTACGGCACCTATACGGAGACGGACTTCGACGGGGAGAGCCTGCTGACCTCCGCCATCGACAGCGTGCTCACCGGCGTGACCCGGATGGTGTACGAGACCACAGGCCACAACGAGACCGCCGTCCCCATCAGCGTGAAGGAGCGGTTCACGCGGCTCCACATGTCCGTGGAGCGGGTGAACCTGCTCACCGACGGCGGCATCCCTGAGGACTGCTCCCTGCTGATCCTCAACGAGCCGGACCAGGATCTGGCGGACGATGAGCTGGATATGATCCTGAACTATCTGGCGGAGGGCGGCCAGGTGATCTACAACATGGCCGGTGAGCTGGTGGACCTGCCCAACTTCAACGCCCTGTGCGCCGCCTATGGAATGCAGGTGGCGGACGGCATGATCGCGGACACCTCCCAGGGCTATCAGAACAACCCCTATCTGTTCTTCGCGCAGGCGGACACCTCTGTGGATGCGGCCAGCAGCCTCACAAGTGATTCCATGGTCCTGTTTTATGCCTCCCGGGGCTTCACCCTGGCGGATCCCACCCGGGACACCATCACCGTCCAGCCCTTCCTAACCACCACGGAGAACGGCTATGCCGTGCTGGACGCGGACAACATGACCCAGGGGACCTATGTGGTGGGTGCCGTGGCCACGGAGGAGATCAGCGAGGACACCACCGCCCGGCTGACGGTCTACGGCGCAGACACGCTGATCAACACCGATGTGACCAACAGCTTTACCAATGTTGACAACGTGGATCTCTTCATCCACTCCGCCACTGTGGGCTTTGACGATGTATCCGCCATCTCTGTGGAGCCGGTGAGCCTGTTGACGCCCACCAATACCATCACGACCGGCGGCATCTGGGGCCTGCTGTTTATCCTGGTGATCCCCGCGGCGCTGCTGATCTACGGCTTTGTCCGCTGGATGCACCGCCGGAAACTGTGACGAAGGAGCATACAAGCATGAATCGAACACAGAAGAAGACGCTGGTTCTCCTGCTGGGGATCCTGGTGGGCCTGGGCATCCTGCTGGCGGTGGTCTCCGCCGTCAAGCGGTCCAGCGCCCAGCGGGAAGCTGAGGAGGCCGCCGCCCAGGACGCCGCCAGCGTCATCACGGAGACGGAGGCCGCCTATTCGTCCCTCACCTATGACAACGGCAACGCCACGCTGTCCTTCCATCTGGACGAGGCGGGCAAGTGGGTCTGGTCCGACGACCCGGAGTTTCCCCTGGACGACTCCACCATCCAGTCGATCCTGACCCTTCTCACCAACCTCAAACCCCAGCAGACCATTACAGAGGGCGATACGCTGGAGGCCTATGGCCTGGACCAACCCTTCGCCACCCTGACCGCAGCCAAGCCGGACGGCGGGACGCTGACCATCTCCCTGGGCAACACCACTACGGACGGCAACAGCTACTATATGCTGATGAACGAACAGGAGAGTCCGGTGTATATCATCTCCAACTCCCTGTACACCGAGATGTCCAAGACCATCTATGACATGTGCGACCTGCCGGAGCTGCCCCAGCTGACGGAGGAAAACCTCCAGTCCGTCACCGTTGAGGGCGCCGCCAGCACCCTGTTGCGGCCCATCGACAAGGAGACCTCCACCGACGAGGAGACCGGGGAGGAGACGGTCACCGTCACCTGGGCTGCCAGCGGCGAGGACGTCACCGGCAGCGCGGACACCGCCTCTCTGCTGGCGGAGCTGGGGGCGCTGACCTTCACCAAATGCGTGGACTACAAGCCCACAGACGAGGCCGCTGCCCTGTGCGGCTTTGACGCACCCCAGGCCACGGTTACCATTCTCTACCTGAACGACACCGGTACCGAGGGGACGCTGACCCTGACCTTCGGCAGCGAGAACCTGGACCAGACCGGCTACTACGTCCGCATGGAGGGGGATTCCACCATCTACCAGATGGACACCGCTTCGGTGGACACCATTCTCTCTGTGGCGGAGAATGGCCTGACTGCGGCGGACGCCACGGGCGAATAAACTCGATCTCGTTTCCCATCCGTCTCATCTGACCAGGGGGGAGCCCCCGGGCTCCCCCCTGTGTGGCGCTGCCGGCAGAAACGGCGCGCGATCCTGCAAACGGAGGTGATTTCATGCGCGTACTGGTGGTAGAGGATGAGGTCCGCCTGGCCGCCACCCTCCAGGACCTGTTGGAGCTGAACGGCTATACGGTGGACGTCTGCCACGACGGCGAGGCGGGGCTGGACAACGCCCTGACCTCCATTTATGACGTGATCCTGCTGGACGTGATGCTGCCCAAGCTGGACGGCTTCACCGTGCTGCGCCGCCTGCGGGCGGAGGGCAGCACCACGCCGGTGCTGATGCTCACGGCCCGGTCCGAGCTGACGGACCGGGTGAACGGGCTGGACTCCGGTGCGGACTACTATCTCACCAAGCCCTTTGAGCCCAAGGAGCTGCTGGCCTGCATCCGGGCCCTGACCCGCCGCCAGCCGGAGCTGCGGCAGACTGATGCCCTGAAATACGGAGACCTGCGGCTGGAGAAGACCTCCTTCACCCTCTCCTGCGGCGAGCGCTCCGTGCGGCTCAGCCGGAAGGAGTTCGACATGATGGAGATGCTGATGCTGAACCAGAAGCTGGTCATCACCAAGGAGAAGCTGCTGCTGAAGGTCTGGGGCTATGAGTCCGACGCAGAGGACAACAATGTGGAGGTCTACATCTCCTTCCTGCGGAAGAAGCTGGACCATCTCCACTCCCAGGTGAAGATCCGCACGATCCGCATGGTGGGCTACTGCCTGGAAGCGCCTGAGGAGGCGTAGTTTTCCACAAAGTCCACATTTTTCCACTTTTCCACAGAGTTTTCGACAGGAAGGGGGCGATCCTCCCATGATCCGAAAATTGCAGATCAAATTCGTGGCCATGTGCATGATTCTGGTGACCGCGGTACTGGGCGTGGTATTCACGGCTGTGTTTTTCTCCGCCAAGCAGAACATCGAGGTCATCAGCCATCAGGTGCTCCAGCGGGTCATGGAGGACGACACTCCCAGCGGCCGGCCGGATCTGGGGCTCAACCGGGGCGGGGAAGACGTTCTGCTGCCCTATTTCACGGTGAATCTCTGGGACCGCAGCGGAATCTACGAGGCCTTTGTCACAGGCGGGACCTATTCCAATCTGCAGGACACACAGGAGCTGCAGACCATTCTTACCGACTGTCTCCAGCAGAACCGGCCCGAGGGCACTATCCACAGCTACGGCCTGCGGTATCTGCGCCGGGACTATGGACTATACGAGCGCATCGCCTTTGTGGACATGTCCATGGAGCAGGCCACATTGCAGGAGATCATGGGCTCCTATCTGCAAATCGGTCTGGCGGCGCTGCTGCTGCTTCTGGGCGTCTCCATCCTGCTGGCCCGGTGGGCCACCCGCCCGGTGGCAAAGGCCTGGCAGCAGCAGCGGCAGTTCCTTTCCGACGCCTCTCACGAGCTGAAGACGCCGCTGACCGTGATCCTCTCCAATGCGGAACTGCTGGAGGCGGCGCCGCTGGAGGACCGCCCGGCCCGGTGGGCGGACAACATCCGCTCCGAGGCCGGACAGATGAAGTCCCTGGTGGAGGAGATGCTGACCCTGGCCCGGGCGGACAATGCGGTTCCCACGGCGGTGATGGGGGAGGTCTCGCTCTCCGACCTGGCCACGGACTGCGTACTGGCCTTTGAGCCGGTGGCCTTTGAGGCGGGAAAGCCCCTGGAGAGCGACATCACCCCCGACGTGACCGTCACCGGCGACGCCGACAAACTGCGCCAGCTGATCGGCGTCCTGCTGGACAACGCCATCAAGTATGGGCAGGCGGGGGGTACCATCAGCCTGACCCTGCGGCGCACAGACCGGCAGGCCCGTCTGCTGGTATCCAACCCCGGCGATCCCATCCCACCGGACCAGCTGGGCCGCCTGTTCGAGCGATTCTACCGGGCGGACGCCTCCCGGGGGGAGCAGTCCGGCTTCGGCCTGGGGCTGCCCATCGCCGCCTCCATTGCGACGGAGCACAAGGGAACTCTGAAGGCCGAGAGCGACCAGGCCTCCACCCGGTTCCTCTTCTCCATGCCGCTGAAAAAGTGAGCCATTGAAAAGAAGGGCTTTCCTTCCCGGGAGGGCCCTTTTTTTGTGCCGCTTGAAACCGTAAGAAATCTGTAAGAAATTTCTCCGGGTGTTTGTAAGAATTCCCCGGTATGCTACAATCAGCTCAAGGAGGGATCGAGATGAACGCGTGCATTCTGGTGGTGGACGACGATCCGGAGATCGTGGGGGCCATCGCCATCACCCTGGAGCGGGAGGGCTACCGGGTCCTGCGGGCCTATGACGGCATGGAGGCTCTGGATCTGGCCCTGGACCCGGCGGTGCGGCTGATCCTCATCGACGTGATGATGCCCAAGCTGGACGGGCTGTCCGCTCTGCTGCGGATCCGGGAAAAGCGGAACCTGCCGGTGATCGTCCTCTCCGCCAAAAGTGAGGACACGGACAAGATCCTGGGCCTCTCCATGGGGGCGGACGACTATGTGACCAAGCCCTTCAACCCCCAGGAGCTGGCGGCCAGAGTCCGGAGCCAGCTGCGGCGGTACACCCTGCTGGGGGACGTCCACGCGGAGGAGCGGCAGGGCCTCATCGTCAACGGGCGCCTCACCTACGACCCGGACCGCCGGGAACTGCGGGCGGATGGGGAAGCGGTGAAGCTCACCGCCACGGAGACAAAGATCGTGGACCTGCTGATGCGTAACCCCGGCCGCATCTTCCCGGCGGAGGAGATCTACCGCCGGGTGTGGGACGGGGAGGCGGCCTACGCCTGCGAAAACACGGTGATGGTCCACATCCGGCGCATTCGGGAAAAAATCGAGCTCAATCCCAAGGAGCCAGATTACATCAAGGTGGTGTGGGGCATTGGATACAAAATGGAACAGCACGGGACCTGACGAAGGTCTGGAACAACTTGTGGCCGGGGAGGTCCGGGAGGCTCTGAAGGGGGTGGAGGACGCCCCGGGCGTGGCGAAGGTCCGCGTCTCCGGAAAGACCTGCGGCAGGCTGCGGGCGGCGGCCGGACTGGCGGCCCTGGTACTGGGCGTGAGCCTGGTGCTGGGGAGCCTGGGACAGATGGCGGGCCGCCTGGCCAGCGGGGTCGACAGCGGCTCCTTCGGCAGCGGATGGTGGAGTACAGACTGGCAGGAGACCCCAGCCTTCCGGCAGGAGGTGGCCCAACGGCTGCGGGCCTTTCTGGCTATGGCCACCGGCAGCGACCTGGAGTGGTGGGATACTGCTTCCGGGGATACTTATATCGTATCCCGGGAGGGCGAATCCTTTTATGAGTGGGGCGTCACAGATACCTCCTCGGAAATCGCGTGGGTTGAGGAGAACACTGCAACCGCCGCACCGGACAAACACTATGCGGCAGACAAAAATCTGCTCTATCAGGTCCTTGGCCCGGAAAGGGAGCTGCTCTACAGCAATGTTCCGGCAGGTGCGGAGATCAGCAGCAGTCAAAATTTGCCGGAGGGGTACAACTTCCTGTTGGTCTTCCGCCATGGCAGGATCCTGCTGCGGAAGGATGGAGAACCAGTGGACGTTTACGGCGATGGATTTTTTACAGAGGATTCCCTGTGGGACGTCCCCGGCTATGAGAATTTCACGGCCGGGGAGGACGCGGCGGATGTGACCATCTACATGGCCGTCCGGGAGGAGCCGGTGCCTTATCTCCAGCTGAACAGCGGCGGACAAACCCGCTTCTACGATGATTTTTACGGCTTATATCAGCACATTCGGGAGATGCAGGGATTCTACCTGCTGCGGGCGGTGCTGTGCGCAGCTGGAGCCGTATGCCTGATCGCCGCCCACTTCCTGCGGGCGGAACGGCGGAGGGCGGAGAAAAAGCTGGCCGCTCTCACTCGCCGCGTGCCCGGGGAGATCTGGTGGCTGGCGGCTGCCCTGGCAGTCCTCTCCATGGTGTTCTCCACAGGATTCGGCGGCTACTCTCCCTTTGAATTCTGGTATTACGGCTGGGTGGGTCCGACCGTGACGGACGCCCTGCGGCTGGCGGCGCTGCTGCCCGCCAATGCCCCGGCGCTGCTGGCGCTGGTGTGGGCGCTGTGGCTGCGGCACATCACCCGGAAAAACACGGAAAGGGAGCAGCGGCGGAGTCTGTTGAGGGGGCTGAAAAACGCATTCTTGGCAAGAGACTTGAAGCTGCCGGTGCAGAAGCGGCTCCGGCGGCGGTCTCTGGTGCGGAATCTGACACTGTGGGCCATTATGCTTACAGCTGTTCTCTGCTGTGTCCCTGTGTACGAAATGCTCTGGTGGAACTTTTCCCTGACCGTGATCTGCGTTTTTGTTCCCGCCTTTGCGCTGATGGCGGTCCTGGAAATCTTCTGGATCCGGCGGGACTGGACCCTGGTCCGGGATATCGGCCTGCTGGCGGACCAAGTGACGGCCATCCGGGACGGGGATCTGGAAACGCCCCTGGACCTGCCGGCGGACGCAGACCTGCATCAGACCGCGGAGCAGCTGAACGACATCCAGGCGGGCCTGCACCGGGCCCTGGCAGAGCAGACCCGCAGCGAACGGATGAAGGTAGAGCTGATCTCCAACGTGTCCCACGACCTGAAAACGCCCCTGACCTCTGTGCTCTCCTATGCGGAACTGCTGCGGCAGGAGCCCCTGGAGGGGGCCGCAGCGGACTACGCCCGGATCATCGACGAGAAGGCCCGACGGCTGGCAGTGATGGTCCAGGATGTGTTCGAGGTCAGCAAGGCCGCCTCCGGCCAGCTGCCGGTCCACTTGGAGCGGCTGGATTTTGCCAAGCTCCTGCGGCAGACCCTGGCGGACCTGGAGGGGCCTATCTCCCAAAGCGGGCTGACCTTCCGGATGGAGCTGCCGGAGATACCGGTGATGATCACGGCTGACGGCCGGCGGCTG
The DNA here is from genome assembly GCF_934833455.1 of Oscillibacter sp. KLE 1728. Lineage (NCBI taxonomy): Bacteria > Bacillati > Bacillota > Clostridia > Eubacteriales > Oscillospiraceae > Oscillibacter > Oscillibacter sp. KLE 1728. The sequence goes on along the minus strand of NZ_CAKVVF010000021.1, from coordinate 15,594 downwards.
TACCGGGTGTTCCAGAACCTCATCGACAACGCCCTGAAATATGCCCTGGCGGGAAGCCGGGTCTACCTCTCCTTAAAGACCGAGGTGGGCAGGGCGGAGGCCAGCCTGCGCAACACCTCCCGGGAGGAGCTGCCCACAGGCGTGGACCTGACGGCCCGGTTCGTCCGGGGCGACGCCAGCCGTACCGATGGCGGCAGCGGCTTGGGCCTTTCCATCGCCAGCTCCTTTACCGAGGCCTGCGGCGGAGATTTCCACGTGGAGACGCTGGCGGACTTGTTCACCGCTGTGGTGTCCTTCCCCCTGGCGGAGGAGCCCTGAGCCTTCAAAGCAAAAAGCCCCGTCCGAACGGACGGGGCTTTTGCCGTCGGACCGGGGCCGGATGGCCTGCTCTCCGCAGGACCGCCTCTGTCACTTGCCCAGATCAATGAGATAGTCCGCCATCTGCTGGGCGAACAGGCGGCCCGCCAGGGCGGCCTCCTCCGGAGAGTTGCCGGCGGCCCCTACCTCTACCAGCAAGGAGCCGGTGGTGGCGTGCTGGTTATAGCGGGAATTCCGCAGCAGGATCGGCCGCATCAGGGTGGGATAGCTTTGCAAGATATTGTCCTGAAGGGCCACCGCCAGTTTCAGATTCTCCATCCAGTGCTCATGAGCCAGGCCGCTGCCGTCGCTGCCCATCACCAGAGTCATCTGGGCGGAGGTGCCCACCCCGTCGATCTCCGAGATCACCTTGTACTGATTGCCCTCCGCGTCGCCGATGGCGTCCCGGTGGACATCCAGGATGAAGCGGATGGAGGGGTATTCCGCCAGATAGGTCTCAATGGCCGCCAGGGCGTTGTTATAGGCGTCGTTGTACGACGAGTAGTCGTACAGTGTCCGGTCATGGAGGACGGAGATCCCGGCGGCGGTAAACACCTCCGCCATCTCGTCTCCCACCCCCACCACGTTGTAGCGGGAGTCCGTAGTGCGGTAGTTGCCGGACCAGACGATGTCCGTGCCCGGGGGTGGGGTGTAGGCCTCGCTGCCGTGGGTGTGGAGGATCAGAATCTGAGGCTCCCCATCGGCGAGCCGGGCGTCAAAGGGCTCCGACAGCTCCGTGACGGTGAGGGCGTGGTCCGTGCTGTTGGAGATGTAGGACCGGCCGCAGACCGTATAGCCGCTGGGGTCCGTAGGCACCAGTGTTCTGGCCGGAACGCCGTTGTCCGTCTCTCCCGTGGTCTCCAGCGGCGTCTCCTCCACCGGCTCCGTGACAGTCTCCTCCCGGCCGTCCGCACCGGATTCCTCCGTCCGCTCGGTGGACCACAGCTCCGCCACAGCCGCCCGGGCGGACAACAGCAGGGGAGACTCTCCCAACGTCATCACCGCGGCGGGGGAGAGGTCATCGTTCGCCCACAGGTCCCCCAGCTCCCATTTCAGCGCCGCCAGCGGAGACGCCGCCCGCAGGGCCGCCCAGGCCGCAGACGCGCTGTCGCTTCCGGCGGTGACCACAACCGCCCAAAGGGTCCCGGCCGCCAGCCCGGCTGCGCCCAGCCGCCGGAGCCCTCTTCTGAACGGGCCTGGAAAAACCGGCCTCTTCATATCGCCTCACCTCTGGGACAACCTTATGCGGCGGCGGGCGGAGATATGACAGCCCGGTTTTCCACAGTGTTTGGGAAAAAGGGGAGAGAGGTTCGCCCTCTCCCGCATCTCTCTTATTTCTGCTCAGCGGCCGCCTTCTGGTCCATCAGCGCCTTGTCTACACAGAAGAAGGTGAACTCCCCCGTGGCCAGCAGCCTGCCGCCCTCTCCGGTGATGTCCACAGCGGTGAGCACCGTGGACTTTCCACGGTGCCGGACCCAAGCAGAGGCCCGCACCGTCCCTGTGGCCTGGTTGCGCAGGAAGTGGAGCGCGCTGGTCTGTGTGACGTAATACCGCCCGTCGCTGTGGGCCGCCGCGCCGGTGGCGTTGTCCGCCAGGGTGTAGATGGCGCCGCCATGAATCAGCCCATAGGGGTTGCAGCTCTCCGGGCGGATGTCCAGCTTGAAGACCGCCCGGTCTTTTTCCACGCGTTCCAGCTCGATATAATTATGGAGCATGAAGGCATTCTTCCTCATTCGTGTCTCCGCGCTCTCCCGGATATGTTCTAGAGATTCTTCCATCGTGTGCTTCCTTTCCGTTTTCAAACAATTTTTCTTCTATTTTAATGGGAGGGGGGAGAATCTGTCAAGAACTGCGAAAGTTCATGCTGCCTGTCCGTGTTTATCTGTATACGCATAGAAAGACCAGAGCGCCGGCTGTATAGCCGGCGCCCTGGTCCGCTTTCCACATACTGTTAAAAATGCACTGACTCCAGTGTCTCCAGTTCTGCCTGCCACAGTGCCGCGGAAGCATCGCTCGGCATCCGCCAGTCGCCGCGGGGGGAGAGTGCCGCAGAGCCTACCTTGGGGCCGTCCGGCAGACAGCTGCGCTTGAACTGCTGAGAGAAGAAGCGGCGGTAGAAGGTCTTCAGCCACTTCAGGATCACATCCGGGGTGTAGGTCTTCCCCAGGGCATACAGCGCCAGACGGTAGATCTTCCGGGGCGGGAAGCCCCAGCGGAGCATGTAGTACAGGAAGAAGTCGTGTAGCTCATAGGGCCCCACCAGATCCTCGGTCCGCTGGCTGATCTCCCCTTGGACAGCGGGCAGCAGCTCCGGGGAGACAGGGGTGTCCAGAATATCCTCCAGCACGTCATGGAGGGCCTCGTCCTTCTCCGCGTTGTCCCGGGCCAGATAGGCCACCAAATGCCGCACCAGGGTCTTGGGGATGGAGCAGTTGACGGCGTAGTTGCTCATGTGGTCGCCATTGTAGGTGCACCAGCCCAGGGCCAACTCACTGAGATCTCCCGTGCCGATCACCAGGCCGCCGGTCTGGTTTGCAATGTCCATCAGGACCTGGGTCCGCTCCCGGGCCTGGCCGTTTTCAAAGGTGACGTCATGGTTCTCCATGCTCTGTCCGATGTCGGTAAAATGTCGCCGCACCGCCTGGGAGATGTCAATGATCTTCAGCGTGGCACCCATCCGCTCCGCCAGCAGCTCCGCATTGGACTTCGTCCGGGCAGTGGTGCCGAAGCAGGGCATGGTGACGGCCACGATGTCGCTGGCGGGCCGATTCAGCATCCCCATGGCCAGGGCCGTGATCAGCAGGGCCAGGGTGGAGTCCAGCCCGCCGGAGAGGCCCACCACCGCCGTCTTGGCGCCGGTGTGCTCCAGCCGCTTCTTCAGACCCAGGGAGGCGATCCGCAGGATCTCCTCACACCGCTCCGCCCGGCCCGCGGCATCCTCCGGCACGAAAGGAGATGGGGAGACGTACCGGGTGAGCCGGGTCTCCTCCACCGGCAACGTGAAGCCGCACCGCCAGATCTCCGGCGGCTCCTTGCCGAAGGTGAAGGTGTTGGTCCGGCGGCGGTCATGGATCAGCCGGTCCACATCGATCTCGCTGACGGTGAGTCCGGTGGCGAACCGCCGCTCCGCCAGCAGGGTACCGTTTTCCGCGATCATATTGTGGCCGGTGAACACCACATCGGTGGTGGACTCTCCCTCTCCGGCATCCGCGTACACATAACCGCACATCAGCCGGGCGGACTGGCCTGTCACCAGGGAGCGGCGGTAGTCCGCCTTGCCCACCAGCTCATTGGATGCGGAGAGGTTCAGAATCACGGTGGCGCCCTTCCGGGCCAGCTCCACGGAGGGCGGCGCCGGGGCCCACAGATCCTCGCAGATCTCCACGCCGATCACCAAGTTGGGCATGGTGTCGCAGGCAAAGGTCTGGTTCGTACAGAGACTCACATGCTGCCCGCACAGCTCAATCCCGTGCTCCACGCCGCTGCCGGATGCAAACCACCGCTGCTCATAAAACTCCCCATAATTGGGCAGATAGACCTTGGGAATCAGCCCCAAAATCTCTCCTTTTTGTATAATAGCCGCGCAGTTATACAATTTGTTGTCCCATTTATCCCACACGGGCAGGCCAAGGGCCGTCACGATCTCCAGATTTCTTGTAGCCTCCAGGATGGTCTGAAGGCCCTCCTCGGCGCCCCGGAGCAGCGTGTCCTGCAGGAACAGATCTCCGCAGGTGTAGCCGGTGAGGCACAGTTCCGGAAGAGCCAGCACCTTCACCCCCTGCTTGTCCGCCTCCCGCATCAGGGTAAAAATTTGTTCCGCGTTATAGCGGCAGTCCGCCACCCGGATTTTGGGGGTGCCTGCGGCCACGGAGATAAAACCGTCTCTCATGTTGAAAAGCCTCCTTGAAGGAAAAACCTGTATGTTGGATATTCTACACCCGACGGCCCGGATTTACAAGAAAGGGCCTTGTTTTTTTGGCGGCATTCTGATATTCTGAATGCAATCAAACCTCCCGCGCCCTTTTGCCGGATGGGAATGCCGATGGGCCTGGAGACTGCTCCGCAGGTATTGCGAGGAGCGGTCCCCGGGCTTTTCTTCTCTGCATCCGGGTGGAACAGCGGCACCATCTTTCAAAGGAGGAACGCCATTATGCCGTTTCAGCTGCGCCCCTATTTTCCGCCGGTCTTTTCCACACCCGCACTGGAAAACGCACCGGACGCCGTCTTTCGCCCGGCGCCCCGGGACGGCGTGGCGCCGGAGAATTTCCACGCCATGAGCATCTTTCCGGAATACTTCAAAATCGCAGGGCAGTGGCATCTGGCCCGGGAGAGCCGGATGGACTGCGTGGCCGTGTGGGATCGGGGCCGCATCGACGTCCGGGAATTCCGCCGCCTGCGGCAGGGAGAGCTGGTGGCCGTCGGCCGCACAGAACAGGGAGAGGAGGGGATCCTCGTCCACCCGGACGGCTTCCGGGAGCGCCGGGTTGCCAGAGATGTGTTTGCCTTCCGGCAGGGCCGCTCCCGGGAGACCGCCTTTTCCCGGGACTATGACGAGCTCTATGAACTGCTGCGCCACGAACGGGACCACGGCAAGGTGGTCTGGGTGATGGGGCCCGCCTTCGCCTTTGACCACGACGCACGCAACGCCTTCTCCCGGCTCATCGCAGGCGGCTTTGTCCATGCCGTGCTGGCGGGCAACGCGCTGGCCACCCATGATCTGGAGGCAGCCTACCTCAACACTGCTCTGGGGCAGAACATCTACACGCAGGAAAGTCAGCCCAACGGGCACTACAACCATCTGGACACCATCAACCGGGTGCGGCTCCACGGATCGATTCCCGCCTTTCTGAAAGCGGAGCAGATCGAAAACGGCATTCTGCACACCTGCGAACGGCACGGCGTCCCGTACATACTGGCGGGCTCCATCCGGGACGACGGGCCTCTGCCGCCGGTGCTGGCAGACGTCTATGCCGCTCAGGACGCCATGCGGGCAGAGATCCGCTCCGCCACCACGGTGATCTGCATGGCCACTGCCCTTCACACCATCGCCGCCGGAAACATGACCCCCTCCTACCGGGTGCTGGCAGACGGAACCGTGCGGCAGGTGTATTTCTACTGCGTGGATATCTCAGAATTTGCCGTGAACAAACTCAGTGACCGGGGAAGCCTCTCCGCCCGGGGCATCGTCACCAATGTGCAGGACTTCATCGTCCATCTCAGCAAGGAGCTGATCCAGCCGTAAACACACAAAGGACCGCCATATGGCGGTCCTTTGTGCTGTGTGTGTTTTTAGGAGGGAGAAAACGCATCGGGTTTGGGAGGACCCTTTGCTTGATTATAAAGATATCCGAAAATTTTTTCTAAATTATGTTTTTCTTATGAACAGATTGTGAATGTTTTTTTCTGTTTTCGTAAACAGCGGAAAAATTTAGAAAAACTTGTCTTTTTTTGGAAGATAGGTCTGTTTCTCTCACTTTTTCTCCCCATGAGAAGGAAGCGGGGGCTATCAGGATCTCCGGCCGCCACCAGCTCATCACAGTGGTTGCTGTATGCGCTCTCCGCATGGTCCCTCGCCCGGCAGAGCCGGTGGGGGACCTATTTTTTTGATTTGCCCGGCGAGAGGAAATTCCGACTCCGCCGTGGCTTTGCCGTCGTCGAACCGCTTGTACGGCGCCTGCCCCGTTCTGCGGGGTACAGAAGACATACTACTTGTATTTCTGGCTCTCCGCCACCGCCAGCTCATCACAGCGGTTGTTGTACGCATTCTCCGCGTGGCCCTTGACCCAATGGTAACGGATGGAATGAACCTCTGTCAGGGCCAGCAGCCTGTCCCAGAGATCCGGATTCAGGGCGGGCTTCTTGTCAGCTTTTTTCCAGCCCCTAGCCTTCCAGCCTTTGGCCCAGCCCTTCTCCAGCCCATCGATCACATATTTGGAATCGGACCAGAGGTCCACGATGCAGGGCTCCTTCAGCAGGGACAGTGCTTGGATCACGGCGGTGAGCTCCATGCGGTTGTTGGTGGTGGCGGCCTCTCCGCCGGAGAGCTCCCGGCTGTGGGGGCCGTACATCAAAATCGCGCCCCAGCCGCCGGGGCCCGGATTGCCGGAGCAGGCGCCGTCGGTGTAGATGGTGACTGTTTTCATCATGAAATCCTTTTGGAAGATGGTTTTGAATGGGGGAGCCGTCTCCTCGGGAACAGCTCCCCCTGTGTTCTGATAAACATTCCGGCAGAAGCGTTTTCGCCCCGGCTCCGGACGGCCTTATTCCTCGGCCTCGGCGCTGCCCTCCTCATGGTCTGTGAGCGCCAGGGAGATCACGTGATCCCCCTCCTCCTTGAACCGCATGACGATGACGCCCTGAGTGGCCCGGCCCGCGGTGCGGATGCTGTCCACCGGGGTGCGGATCAGAATGCCTGCCTGGGTCACCAGCAACAGGTCCTCCGTGCCGTCCACCACCTTGATGCCCACCACGGGGCCGGTCTTGTCCGTCACCATGTAGTTCTTGATGCCGAGGCCGCCCCGGTTGGTGATCCGATAGTCCTCCACCGGCGTCTGCTTGCCGTAGCCGTTTTCCGTGATGGCCAGCACCGCATGATTGGCCTTGGCACGGGCGGCGCCCACCACGTAGTCGCCCTGGCGCAGGCGGATACCCCGCACACCCACGGCGTCCCGGCCCATGGGCCGCACATCGTTCTCGTCAAAGCAGACTGCCATACCGTCATGGGTGGCGATGAGGATCTTCTGGCTGCCGTCAGTCTCCCGGACAGCG